>CAXGRO010000056.1:0-14961 GCA_964012055.1 uncultured bacterium | reverse complement strand
CCGCAAATCGTCCTGCACCCACCCCACGGCGCGCGCGCCAACCGCCACCACTGTGGCGGCAACCAATTGCTCGGCGGCATTCCCTGTTTGGGGAAATACAAAATTGCGCCGGTTGCCCACCGCGTAATCGACCTGAGTGCGTTTGCCCAGCGACTGCAATTGGCCCCGCAAGCGCGCCGCCAGTTCCTTTTCTCTCTGCCTAATCTGACCTTCAACCAAGTCCCGCCGCGTCGGGTGAGATTGAACGTCAGCGGTTTTAGCGCTCACCGCCCCCCGGCCCACACCGTATGGGTAAACTTCGCTCACCGCCGCTGGATCGACCTGCCCCGAATAGAGTATGATCAGATAATCGCTCACATCAAAATCGAGCGCCATAGATGCTTCACCGTGCACCCGCACCTGCCGCAAGCTGGTTGCCCGCCCCATCTCTCCCAGTCCGCGCAGCGCCACCGTCCGCAGCGGCCGCAGCGGGTCTGCGCTATAAATTTCCAACACCCCGTCTTCGCCATCCGTGCCATTATAGCGCAACTGCACCGCGCCACGGCTCCCCGCCGCCAATATCTGTGGCGCTTGCACCAGTTCAAAGGGGCCGCGCACCGCATAACTGAGCGCATCTTCCGCGTCGCCCCCATTAAAAAGCGGCACGCTGTCGGCGCCGCCGGGCAAGAGCGCCAGGGCCAACACCCCCAATTCCAGCGCCGGCGCCGGCGCCGGCTCAATGCCCCTAATCAAATAACTACCAGACCGTTGCAACTGCCCGTCCGGCAATTCCACCACCACCGTAAATTCCAACTCCCCCATTTCGTCCGCCGCCAAACGCAGGGGCCGCGAAAAGCGGCCGGCGTCCAACCCAACGGAAAAAATACGCGTAGTGCCCAGTGTTACATTCTCTATATCATAGCGCAAAGCGACGATATCGCCGTCTACGGCGCCGGCAAAGTTATAAACGCGCCCCACCGGCAGTTCCACCGGCATGGGCTCGTCCAATACCAGCCCCGGGAAAAAATCGCGCGGCAAAAAAATAGCCCCGGATCCCTGGCGAATGCCCACCGGAAAACTCCCAATAAATGCCACCCGCGTGTCCTGGCCACCGCCGAGGTACACCTCGAGCGTATAGTCGCCGCTCAAATCGTGATCAAATAGAAAGCGCCCGTCAAAACGATCCCCGTCGACGTTTACGAATATTTCAGTTTCTTCCCCCGTAGCCGCAACAAAGTCAAAGAGAATCTGCCCGTCTGTCTTATCTATATCCGCAACCCGTCCGGCAAAGACAATTTCCTGCCCGGTCTGGTAATCTGTAGCGAATTCTTCGTCAAATACCAATCCACCAAAATAGTCCTCCGGCAAAAAAACAGTCCCCCCTCCAGCACTCACCTCCAGCCCTTCAAATACCCCAACAAAACCCAGCGAATCATCCCCTTCCCCTCCCAAAAACACTTCTATATCATAGACCCCAAACTGGTCGTGCATAAAAATGTGATACCCTTCAAAACGCCGACCTTGTAAATTCACAAACGCGCGCAGCGGCTCTCCCTCCTCCTGCGGCACAAAGCGAAACAATATCTGCCCGTCCGCCTTACTCCCGTCCTCCACCTCCCCCTTCAACGCCAGCGCCTCACCGGTTGCATACCCGTCCTCCAACGGCATATCCAACAACACCCCCGGAAACGCCTCCTCCGGAATAGGCGCCCCTTCCACCACACTCCCCCAGTGCAACAACACAATTATCACTCCAAAGGGCAGCCCAGTCATAACCTCCCTCATTCTCCTCGCACAACAGCCAAACTCTTCTTAGCCGTCCTGCCGTCGACATCCAACACGTAATAGTAAATCCCAGACCCCACCAATTCCCCCGCCTCATTGCGCCCGTCCCACGTCTGCTTTTGCGGGCGCGCCCCCATGCCGCCCATATTGTATTGCCGCACCAAATCTCCGGCGCTGCTAAAAATACTCAATTGCGTCACCGCACTCGGCCGGTCTAAATCGAAAGGGATGGTGGTGTGCTCCCGGCCATCCACCGCAAAAGGATTGGGATGATTCTGGTGCAAATTAAAAGCCGTCGGCGACGCCTCGTCGCTAAAATCCGGGTCGTACTCCACCGATACTTTATAGGAAAAACCAAATCCGGTCTGCTCGTTGGAGGAAAGCACCAACCCAATCTCGTCATAGCGATCCCAACCGGGCACCTGTATGGGATTGAGCAGTACCGTCTGCACCGTTGTGCTGTCGGCCCCCACCAAAATGAGTTGCCGCCCCCACAACCCGTGGTCTAAGGTCGTAAATATGCGCACTCCCCCCGGTTGCAATTGCGGTTCCAAACGCACATAAGCCGCTCCCAAATGATCCACCCGCCCGCTGTCCGCCACCGCAGATTTGGCCACCGTGTTTATTTTTATACTCTTGGCCGTGGGATAGCGGTCGCCCTCCGGGTAAAAACCTTCCTGGTGGCGCTGCCCGGTGAAGTAGTTCCACACCGCAAAATGGTTCATGGCCCCGGGCAAGCCGTCTTCGCCCTTGGGGTGGCGGCGGATGGTGCGATCAAAGTGTTCCATGCGCGGGCTGCGCTGCTGCGCGACCTCCTCCCACACCTGGCGCACCATATCGCGCTCGTAAAACCCTTCCAGGAAGTGGGCAAAGAGCGAAATGCCGTAGATGTGCAAATCCGATGAAAAGCGGGCGCCGCTGTCGATCGAACGCGACGGGCTCAAGAGCACCGTGGGCACGTACTGCAAATAGTCGTCGACCTCTGGGAAAGCCACCTCTTCCATCCACGTACCGGTTGCCTCGAACCACCACAGCGCGTCGACCCCCGAATAATAGCCGTAGTGGACCAGGTGGAAAAATTCGTGGGCCAGCGTCACTTGCAGCGCGTCCAGGCCGCGCGCCTGTTGAAACAGCGCGTCGGTGTAATCGTTGTCAATTTCGGTATAGCTGGAGGTGCTGGTGCCAAATCCGTCGGGCGTGGTAAAACCATAGGCCCTATTGCCCAATTCGATAATGTAGAAATCGTATTCGTCCCCCCCGCCCTGCCCGTTGTCCAGCGGCGGTTGTGGATAGCCCATTTGTTCAATTTGCAGGCCCCACATTTCGTCGAGTATGGAAGCCGTCAAGTCTACGTAGTCGGGCACCCCGTTGTCGTCCGCATCCGTCGGGTCCACCGCGTTAAACCCCGAAAGGTCGTAGTGAATGCGAAAGCGGCCGGAAGCCGTCACATAAAATTGATCTAACGTCGGCCGCGCCAGCGCTTTGGCCAGCTGTCGTTGGTAGTGCTCGTCCGCCCCCCGCCCAAGGTGGCACGCCTGCACCATCAGCGGCGTGGCGCACGTGGGCGCCATCGCGTCCTGGCGCAAATGCGCCGGCAGCGCCGGCGGATCTCGCATAGATTGTACCTGATAGAGCGCCGCCGTTGCGGCGTCGATCTGCCCCTCTTCCAGCGCCTGCTGTACCAGTGTATTGGCCCCAACCGGAAAACTCCCTCCCCAACATGCCAGGGCCAATAAAACAACGGCAGAACCCCGTCGTGCGTTTTTCATGTGTCCTCCCGCGTACATTTTTTTGTACAGGCGATCATTTGGTCTGGTCTGATTGCAAAGATCTGATGAAAATGGCGAGCAATTCCCGTTTCTCCGCGCTGATGTGACCGTAGGGTGGCATGCCGCTACTGGGAATGCCCTTGCGGATGGTTTCGGCTATTTCTTCTACTTTGGATCCCTTCTTGTAAATCTTTGGGTCGCGAAAATCGCGCGGCGGCGGATTGAGCGTTTTGGCGATGGGGGGATTTCCACTGCCGTCTTCGCCGTGGCAAGCATGGCACCCCGAAGCAACAAATATTTGTTTGCCCCGGGCGATGGTTTTCTCGTTTGACGCAATCCCCTCTGCTTTGCCTTTAATTTGTCCATCCTGGCCACACCCCGTGACGAAAATTAAGGCCGCAAAAATCAACAAATGATAAAATTTGAAAGAAAAATAGGTAGGCACCAAAAATCGCGCTCCTCGAGGATAAGAAGACCAAATTGCTATGTTTACAATACTGTGGATACTTTTTCGATTTTGAGCGGATTTTTGTACGGTTGAAATTCGTAAGTGATTATTTATCACCAAGTTGCAAACTTCAATATCTATTCTCCTAAACCATTATTTATCAATGACTTACAAAAAGCACCCACAGTATTAAAATATAACAAAATAGGAAAGCCAAGAATACTGCCAAGAATTACTGCTAAAGCGGAGTCACTTCTCCCCCACTACACACCGGAGTGACAACGCTGGTCTTAGGGAGATTTGCCGGCGGCGCTTTGTGGGGGAGATACAGTGTGCAAAAGACACCTCCCCCTTGGGACTCACAAAGCGCTACAGCCAGGCCCCCTAAAACCGTCCCCCCAACCCGTGCGCCTCAACATTATACCACGCAATCGACAAAGCAACATCAGGCGGCGCCTTCCCGTTTAATATTTGTAATAGAAAGTGAGGCGCGCCTGGATATTGGGATCGGGCCCATCGGGCAGTTGCACGTAGATGTTGGGAATGAGATAGGCCTTGGCAGCGATTTTGCGATCGAGGCCGGCGATGATCAGTAAATCCGTGGTGTCTTTGCCGTTGTTGCTCACGGCGTCGAGGCGGGCAAAACCCTTCAACTGTTCCGACAAGGTCAGCGTGCCGTAGGCCGAGATGCCCGATATGGTCACATCGTCCCCTGCTTCCATGGCCACAACCGCCTTTTGGTTGATGCGGGAGAACACTTCTAAACCGGCGCGTAAATTCTCTTGCGTGAGGCCGGCCAAAATGCGCAGGGTCAATTGGTTCTGATCGCCGGGGAGCATATTGTAGTCGCCATAGCCCTCCACCAGCAGGCTTTCCGATATATTTCTTTTTACCGATCCGTAAAACTTCTTGCCGTTGTCGTCTTCCGACGACTGGCCCGGGCCGTTGCCCACCATGAGGTGGTAGGATTTGCCTTTGAGCGCCACGCCGATGTCGGCGGACGAGCCAATCTTGTTTAAATCGAGCACGGTCTTCTCCACCGCCCTATACCCCCACGCTGTTTCCGCCACGGCCCATGTCGGAGTGCCGGAAAGCCCCAGATAGAGGTCCGCATTGGCCAGGCCGCCCTTCCATTTTAAGTAGGCGTGTTTGACAAAGGGCTCCATCTTGCTGCCGCTGCCAAACCCCGCGTCCTTGGCTTCCAAGCGGTAGCGCATCGACATATCGTCGCCCATGTCCTTTTCAGCGGTGAAATAGATGCGGCGAAACTGCAGGGCATTGCGCTTCTCGGGCAATTTGGTGTCGCCGTCGTCGGCGCTGGCAACATAATAATAATCGCCGAACATCTTGCCCTTGAACTTCCAATCGCCGGCATCGGTCGCGCTTGCAAAACATACGGCCATGATAAAACCGGCCAGAAGTGTCCATTGTGTTATTTTCATTACCACCCTCCCTTGGTTAATGTGATTTTTCGCAGATGAACACAGAATTGAACTGTCTTCTTCGACCTTTTCACTTGTAAGTTACCATTCAATTACATCGATAGTTTTACCATTATGTTATAATCGTGTGACGAGCACATTCGGGTGTTACATCTGATTCTAAGTTTCGTCTACTATGTCACTATACGAGAATGCCCACTACCATCTCACTCTCACACTTGAACTCCCATATCCAGGCTGCGGTAGCGCTGCTCCCAACGCCATTTATCGCTCCCTGAAATTAATGCTTTGTACTCTTTTGGGGTCTGTTCGACGAACGCGGCGCTGGGCTCCTGCCCGTTCCAAGCCTGGAACATCGGCGGCGTATAGCCGCCAATGACAATCACCCGCTCGCGGTCGCTGCGAATCTGCCCGGTGGCGTGGATCAACGCCTCGCCGAACAGCAAGGTTGAGCCCGGCGGAGCCACCATCTGGTGGATGAGCGACGGATCTTCGTAAGCACAGGCAATGATATCTTCTTTGGGACAAGTCATCTTATGGCTGCCGGCTATAACCACTGTGCCCCCGTCATCCGGCCCCAACTCGGTGAGATTGGTTAAAGTTTTCACAAAATTGCAGTGGAAAAGACCGTTTTCCTCATGGGTGCCATAGCCGTGAGCCGTCCCCTTGTGAAAGCCGTAGCGCGCCGGCGCCTGCAAATTTTCCTCTGGATTGCGCCGGTTGATAGAGGCCTCTGATTCCTCCAGGCGCACCGTGCCCCCCACCAACTCCTCGGCCATGCCCACCAAGCGAGCATGAGTCAGATAATTGAAAATGGCCGGATCGGTCTCGAGGATATGGGCAAAGTGCAGGTGGTGCGGTTTAAAGAGAGCTAGCGAGCAACCGCGCACCCGCGCTTTGGCAGGATCGGCGACGGCCAAGATATCTCGCTTCAGGCGACACATTGCCTCCAATATGCGCTCTACCTCTTCTGGGGTCAAGGTATTCTCCACCACCACATAGCCAAAAACATCCAGGTGGTAACGCTGCGCCGACGTTAGGGCCGGAAAGGGCCGCACAAAATCGCTCTGCTCATCTGCCACTTCGCATCTCCTCTAACATTACTTGCGCAATGCCTCCCGCAATTTATAGTCTTCGCCGTAGAGGTCATCCCTAAAATTCACCCTGCCATCGCCGTCGACCCAGGCCGTCCAGTAGACTAAATATACGGCAATGGGATTCTCCAAGTCTACCTGCACGGTCCGCCCACGCTGCACCGCATCGCGCACGTCGAACCTCTCCCAGCCGGGTTGGCCCCGCAGCACGTATTCGGCCAGCGCCAGGCTCTGTTCTAGGCGGATGCAACCGTGGCTCAAATAGCGGTCGCGGCGCTCAAATAATTGACTGTTGGGCGTGTCGTGCAAATAAATGCCAAAGGAGTTTGGCAACGCAAATTTAACTCTGCCCAGGGGGTTTTCCGGTCCCGGCTTTTGCGTCAATCGCAAGGGCAGCGGTTCCTGGTTCACTAGGGCCCAATCGATCTCTTCTCCTGCTATATTCTTCTCACCGCCTCCAACTGCCTCTGCCACGCGCATCCCCTTTCTCTGCAAATACGTGGGATCGCGACGCACCAGAGGCAGAATCTCAGCGCGGGCAATACTCTCGGGCACGTACCAGTAAGGATTGAGCACCATATAAGTCAGAAGCGAGCTAAAAATGGGCGTGTGCCAGAACTCCCGGCCCACAATAACGCGCATATTGAGCACCACCTGCCCAGCTTCTACCACATCCAACTCAAAATCGGTGAGGCGCACCAGAATATAGCGCGTCCCCTCGTCGTGCGGCAGCCAGCGCCAGCGCTCCATATTTAACGCGATTTGCGCCAGGCGCTGCTCCACCGGCGCATTGAGCGCCGCCAGGGTCTCCTCGTCCGCCCGCCCGCTGGGTTCGAGGCCATGGCGGTTTTGGAAATGCTGCAAGCCGCGGCGCAAGGCGGCGTCCCCCTCGGCCCCGCTTTCCACGTCGCCCACCATCTGCAACCTGCGCCACAATTTTTCCTTTTCGGCCGCCCCCCACTCCCCTGCCAGGCTACTCTCTAACTGTATTTGCGGCCATCCCCCTTGGGCTGCAATGCGGCGATACTCTACCAGCGCCTGACGCAACAATCCATAGCCCGGTTGCGGTGGCCGCAAACCGTCCAATGCCTCCCCCACTCGCCCCAGATCGAGCCCCGTTTGCAAAAGTCCTGCCAAATTTGTTCTGGGACTTTTAGCCCGCCACTCCCGATGCATTTTTTGCGCCCGCACCCTGCCGCGCTGTAGGTGGGCCGCATAGTGCAAAAACGCATTGGTGAGCAAGAGATCCGCAGTGGCTATCTGCAGTACCGAGGCCTCACCGCGGCGCACCCTGTCCACGCGCTCTATTGTTTGCGCCAGACGGTAGTCGCGCGGATCCAGACCGTCTTCCTCCACTCGCCACAGCGCTCCTAACACCACCTCCGCCCGCAGCAAGACCCCTCCAGGGACCACCCAGGCCGGTCGGTACGCCCGCTCTCGATAAAACGCGACCAACCAATCGGCAGCCTCAATGCGCTCGCCGTCCACTATTATATACCACTGCCCTGCCACGTGCCGCACCAGCGTTCGCAACTGCCCCGCGCTCTCGGCGCTCCAGTCCAATGGCCGCGGCTGCGACGCACACCCAATTAACGCAAGCGCTAAAAATAGTGGCCAGTTCCTCACTATTTTCATGGTTTCAGGTATATCCGTTCCAACTTCAGTTCCCCCTTCCCGATTCTACTATTTTTATTTATCTCACTGCCCTAACGCCCCTTCCCCTTTGAAAAGTAACAAAAATATAGCAGAACTTGCGGGTTAAATGAATACCACTTACTTTGCTTGCGCACCGTATTGAGGATCGCATCTTGTTGTATATACTTCCCCTGGCTTTTTTGCTCTCCTTTGGCTTTGGCCAATCTTTTAAATGGTCGCAACGCCGCGGGTGCAATGCACCCATCGTCTTGCCGACCAACTACCTCGTTTTGGGCACCGCACTGGCGCTCTACTACGGCCTGCAGGGCCGCCTGCTGCTCACCCACCCCATTTTAACAGTGGGTGTCCTCACCGGCTGCGCTTTTATCTTTTCTATGTTAATTATGACCCGCGCGCTGGAAATTGCCAATGTGGCCACCGTGCTCACCGCCTTCCGCCTGTCGATCCTGGTTCCGGTTGGGGCCTCAGTTTGGCTGTGGGACGAAACCATCACGGGCCTGCAATTAGCGGGTATTGCCCTGGCCGTCGTCGCCTTAATCCTCATGACCCGCGGCAAAAGTACCCATTCGGGCCTGTCTAACTTGCGCAATCTGGCTTTGATTTCGCTTGTATTTATGTCACAGGGATTGAGCCACTGCGGCATGCGCTGGATCCACTACGCCGGTCTGGACGACCAGCGCCAACTGGTCTTGCTGGTTATCGCCCTCACCGCCGGCAGCCTGGGCGCCGTCTTTGTCCTCATCTTGCGCTTGCGCCCGCGCCCCGACGACTTGCGCATGGGAGCGGGCATCGGCCTATTTAATATGTTCGCCTTGCTCGTCACCCTTACGGCGCTCAGCCTGGTGCCCGGCACGGTATATTTTCCGCTACAGGGATGTACGGTGGTCATCCTCGACAATCTCTTTGCCCATTTTTTCTGGAAAGAACCCCTGAGCCCGCGCGCCGCCGTTGGCGCGGGCCTGGGCGCAATTTCCATGTTACTCGTTCTCTAACAAAACAGAGGTGTGATGGGAAAACTAAACGATAAAATTGCCCTGGTTACCGGCGGTGGTCGCGGCATTGGGCAGGCCATCTGCCAGACCTTTGCGCGCGAGGGGGCGCGCTTGGTGGTGGCCGACATAGACGCCGAAACCGCCCAACAGACAGCGCAATCGTTGCCCACTGAGGCTATTGCTCTAGAGATGGACGTCTCGTCCAAATGCGCCGTCGAGGCCGGTTTTGCCCGCGCCCTTGGGCATTGCGGACACCTGGACATCCTGGTCAACAACGCCGGTTATTTAACCTATTCCTCTTTTGCCGAGTGCAGCGAAGAGTTGTGGGATCGCATCATCGACATCAATCTCAAGGGGTGTTTTCTGTGCTCGCAAGCGGCTTTACTGCACATGCAAGAGCGCGGTAAGGGCAACATCATCAGCATGTCTTCGCTGGCGGCCAAAACCGGCGGCATTGCCGCCGGACCGCCCTATGCGGCGGCCAAGGCTGGCATTTATGCGCTCACCATCAATTTAGCGCGCACCGGCGCGCCTTTGGGCATACGCGCCAACGCCATAGCCCCCGGCGTTATCGATACGATTATGACCCAGGGGGCGGCGCATAAAGATCTCACGAGCGCGATTCCGCTTGGGGTTAAGGGGCAGCCGGAAGACATAGCCAATTGTGCGCTTTTTTTGGCCTCTGACGATTCGCGCCACATAACGGGAGAGCTTATCGATGTGAACGGGGGGTTGTTGATGGATTAGCATGTTCGGCCAGGTAGGCCGCTCGGACGCCGTACTGCTACGCCCTCCATACAGAATGTGCTCAGTTGCGGCCGCTGGCCAGGTCTTGCAACAGTTCCCTATACCCTTCGGCCCCGCCCGCCTCCCAGCGATCCAAAAGTGCAGACCCCACAATGGCTATCTCCACCTGGCCCTGGAGTTGGCGCAGATCTTCGCCGCTGCCTATGCCAAAACCCAGGGCCAGCGGCAAATCGGTCACCTGGCGGCAGCGGGCGAGAAAACCTTCCAGACTCTGATCGAATTCTGTTTTGCTGCCGGTTACGCCCTTGCGCGCTACGGCGTAGACAAAACCGCGGGCGTGGGCGCCAATTTCCGCCAGACGTTGCGGCGTATTGGTCGGCGTCATGAGCAAGATGGGACTGAGTTCGCTGGCATCGCTGAACTGCTGCAAATCGCCGTATTCTTCAAATGGCAAATCGGGTAAAATAAAACCGACCCCGCCGCTATCTTTAACGCGGTTGCAGAAAGGCCCGTGGCCCAAGCGAAAAGCCGTATTGTAATAGCCCATCATAAGCTGCGGAAAGGCATAGGCGCCGGTGGCCTCTTGCATAAAGTCGAAATAGCGGTCCAGATTCATTCCCGCGGCCAGGGCCTCCTGGTTGGCGCGCACAAAGGTGGGCCCGTCGGCTATGGGCTCGCTAAAGGGCATTTGCAACTCCACCATATCCACACCCACCTCGCCCATGATCTGCAGCATCTGGCGATTGGCGTCCAGCGACGGGTAGCCGGCGATCAGGTGGGTCATCAGCAGTATTTTCTTGGACCGTAGCTCCTGGCGTATGTAGTCAGTTAAATTCACAGCTTGGCGGCCTTGTCCTTGAGGAATTGTTGCCAGCGTTCGTCGCCCAGGGCATCGCCGATGGTAAAAATATCTTTATCGCCGCGGCCGGAAAGGTTGATGAGCACGACCTGGTCCGGATCCATATCGCCGGCTTCGCGCAGGGCGCCGGCGACGGCGTGGGTACTTTCCAGCGCCCCGATAATGCCCTCGCCTTTCATTAGCCGGCGCAATGCCTGAATGACCTCGTCGTCGGTGGCGGCCTCAAAGCGCACTCGGCCCACCTCGTGCAAGTACGCCAGAATGGGACTGACGCCAATGTAGTCCAGACCGGCCGACACCGAGTGGGTGTCCTGCATTTGACCTTCGGCGTTTTGCAGAAAGTAGGTCTTATAACCTTGTGCTACCCCGGGGTCGCCGTCGACGCCGGCCAGTCGCGCCGCGTGCTGGCCGCTGTCCAGCCCCAAACCGCCGGCTTCCACTCCCACCAGTTCCACTTCTGCGTCGTCGAGAAATCCCAAAAACATGCCCGTGGCGTTGGAACCGCCGCCGACGCAGGCATAGACCCGGTCGGGCAATTTGCCGCCCTGGCGCACGATCTGCTCGCGGCTCTCCTGGCCAATGATACTTTGAAAATAGGCCACCATTTGCGGAAAAGGATGGGGGCCGCAGGCCGTGCCCAGAGCGTAGTGGGTGTCTTCCATAGAATAGGCCCAATCGCGCATGCACTCGTTTATGGCGTCCTTGAGCGTCGCCGTGCCGTCGGTAACGGGTATTACCGTGGCGCCTAATTGCTCCATCCAAAACACGTTGGGGCGCTGGCGCTCCACGTCTTCGGCCCCCATGTAAACCGTGCACTCAAAACCAAAACGCGCCGCCATGGTCGCCGTGGCCACGCCGTGCTGGCCGGCGCCGGTTTCGGCGATCACGCGACTTTTGCCCATGCGCTTTACCAGCAAACCCTGGCCCATGACGTTATTGGCCTTGTGGGCACCGGTGTGATTGAGGTCTTCGCGTTTGAGGAAGAGGCGGGCGCCACCCAATTCATCGCTCAAATTTTGCAGGAAACTGATGGGCGTGGGGCGGCAGGAGTAAGTTTGCATCACCTGGACGTACTCCTGCCAGAAAGCGGGATCGGCCTGGGCGTCTTGAAAGGCGTGCTTCAATTCGTCCAGGGTGGTTTTTAATATTTCAGGAACAAAGGTGCCGCCGTACGGCCCGTAGTACCCTTCCCGCTCAAATTCGAAGAGTTCTCTGCGCATTGGGGCTATTCGATCAGATTGGCGCGCTTTAGCGCGTCCATCATAGCGTTGTCACTGGATGTGGATTCTTTTTCTTCCTTCTGGCGCTGCTGGAAATCCTTTAGATTTTGCGCCGACTCCATCGACTCCACCTGGCGGATGGAAAGGCGAAAACGCTTGCGCCTATTGTCCACTTCCAGCACCGCCACCTGCACTTCGTCGCCCACACTGAGCACCTCGCGCGGGTGGGCGATGCGGCGGTCGGCCACTTCAGACACGTGCACCAACCCCTTCACGTTGGGCACCAATTCGACAAAGGCGCCAAAGTCTTCCATGGATTCGACCTTGCCCGGCACAATGGAGCCCGGCTTGAACTGGTCGCGGATTTCGGCCCAGGGGTCCTTTTCCAGCGCCTTGATCGACAGCGAGATCCGCTCTTTGCGCTGGTTGCCCAGGCTCTTCACCTTGATAACGCGCACCTTGACTTCTTCGCCCTCGCTGAGTACGGCATTGGGGTGTTCGACGCGCTCGTGCTTGATTTCGGAGACGTGCACCATGCCCTCGACCCCGGCGCCCAACTCCACAAAGGCGCCAAAGGATTCCAGGCGCGTAACCTTGCCGTCAAACTCGGCGCCTTCGCGAATGGCACTGCGCACCGCATCGGCCTCTTTTTTCTGGTCGGCTTCGAGCAGGGCGCGGCGCGAAACCACCACGTTGCGCCCCTGGTTGCGGAACTCGATGATCTTAAAGTTCATGCTCTGGCCGCGATACGCCGTAGTGTCTTCGACAAAGTGGGTTTCGATTTGCGAAATGGGACAGAAGGCGCGCGTGCCCTGAATATTGACCCCCAAGCCCCACTTATTGACGGCGTCCACCTTGCCCTCCACCGGCATCCCGGCTTTATAAGCCTGGTAGAGCAAATCGGCCGCTTCGTCCGCCCGGCTAAGGTGGCGCGCCAGAGTTATTTCTTCGCCAACGCCGGTGACAAATGCCTCAACGGGGTCCCCTTCGGCAAAGATGTTTTCGCCCTTGTCGTTCTTCAGGTCGACGCTGCTGATTACGCCTTCGCTGCGCCCGCCAAAATCGACAAAACAATTTTCGGGGCCATTTTTAACAACCACACCACTGATCTTATCGCCTACGTTGACGTCGCGGCTGTGGTCTTCCACCTTACTTTCGTCGACCATCTTTGCGAAGTCCTCAACGCTTTCCTGGGCCCCTGTATCGCCGGCGTCGGACTCAGTTTCGACGCCCTGCGAATCACCAACTGCCGCGCTGCCATCGACTGACTGAGCTTCGGGTGTTGCAGAAGAGGCGGCTACGGTCGCCTCCGGGGAAGTTGCGGTATCTTGGTTCTCAGCTGTATCTAATTCGGCACCGGCAGTGGAATCTTCAGTTTCTTCGGGAACGGCCGCCACCGCTGCTTCGGGGGAACCTGCAGCTGCGTCGGTACTGTCGGGAGTTGAGGATTCGATCTCTTCAGAAGTAGCCGCTACTTCGACAACCTCTCCGCCTGCCGCCTCTTGCCCGCTACCTTCTTCCGGGCTGTCAGCCGCTTCAGCAGAGGGTTCGGGCGCCGCCGTTGTCTCGGCCGAATCGGTCGACGCGTCTGTAGGCACCTCGGAAGTCGTTTCCGCGGTTTGGCCGGCGGCCGTTTCCGGCGCTTCCACAGCGCCTGCAGAGTCCCTGTCTTGTGCTTCCCCTTCCTGAAGATCTGGCTTGTCTGCCATACTCAAAGCTCCTTGAATAAAAATGGTACTGGCAACCGGTACTTAGGGCAATAGCACTACTTTCCCGGTCGTCTTGCGCCCCTGCAAGGCGCGGTGTGCATCGGCCGCTTCTGCAAGTTGAAAGCGGTCGCCAATGCGCAAATTTAGTTCGCCGCTGCCCAGCCAGTTGAGCACGTCGCCGGCCCGCTGCAGCAGGGCGTCGCGCGTAGCCACGTAGTGGACCATGGTCGGCCGCGTGAGAAAGAGCGACCCCTTTACATTGAGCAGGCCCGGATCGAAGGGCTCGACGGGACCGCTGGACTGGCCAAAGAGCACCATATACCCCAGTGGTTTGAGCACGTTGAGGCTCTTGTCAAACGTAGTTTTACCCACTGAGTCGTACACCACCTCTACGCCCTCAGCGTCGGTGAGGCGCTGCACTTCTTGCTCAAAATCGGTCTCTGTGTAGAGAATGATTTCATCGGCGCCGGCGCCGCGGGCCAGTTCCGCCTTTTCCGGGGTGGAAACGGTAGCCAAAACACGGGCGCCCAGTCGTTTGGCCATTTGCACCAGCAGCAACCCCACGCCGCCCGCCGCCGCGTGGATGAGTGCCGTATCGCCTTTGCTCAGCGGATAACTGCCGTGCACCAAATAGTGGGCGGTTATGCCCTGTAATAGCGCGGCCGCGCCAATTTCTGCACTGACCCCCTCGGGCAGGGGCACCAGGCGGTCGGCATCTACCGCGGCGAGTCCGGCGTACGAACCCATGGCACCGGCATATCCCACCCGATCGCCTACTTTAACCACGTCCGTCCCCTCCCCAACTTCCACAACCGTCCCGGCCGCTTCCATGCCCGGAATGCAGGGCAAATCGACCGGATAAAGCCCTTCGCGATGATACGTATCTATGTAATTCAGGCCGATGGCTTCTAACTCTACCAGGGCCTGGCCAGCGGCCGGAGTGGGGTCCTCCACGTCTTCGTAGACTAGCACTTCGGGCCCACCGTGATGGTGGAAACGCATCGCTTTCATGGTGTATTTACCTCCCCATTCTGGGCGAATTTTTTTTTCTGATATAGAGCTGTAAAAGTACGCATTGGGAGCAGATCTGACAAATCTGCCACCATAAAAACAGGGGCCGGCGGCAATGCACCGGCCCCTGCGCTCTATAAAATTAAAGCGTCGTCTCGCTCTAGTTGTCGTCCTCCCGCTCGCTGAGCAGGTCGCCGCGCTGCAGTCGCTCGGCATTTTCCGTCGGACCAGAGGATATTTTTCATTACTT
>CAXGRO010000055.1:0-14987 GCA_964012055.1 uncultured bacterium | reverse complement strand
GCTTTTTTCAACCCCTTTCTACAAAATTGGACCTTTTTAAGACGGCTTCTTAGAACAATACTGGCGCAGTTTGATTTTAGCTAACCAGAAGGCATGGCGCCGATTCGCCAGTTTATATTTAGGGCAAAATGGTCTGCGGGGACGAGATTTCCTAAAATATATGGGTCCAATTAGATAAATTCCAAAATCTGTAGAAGAAAGGACAATGTATGCTGGCCATAGACGGTGGAGAAAAAGTTCGGCAAGACCCCTTTCCAAGTAGACACTTATTTGGCGCCGCAGAGCGGGAAGTTGCCTTGCGGTTGTTCGACGAGGCGATGGAGAGCGGTACGGCAATAGGTTATGGGGGTGCAGAAGAACAGGCCTACGAGCGCGAATTTGCCGAATTTTTGGGCGGCGGTTATGCCGATCTGGTCAATTCGGGCACCTCGGCACTCTACGTGGCCCTGGGCGGTTTAGAATTGGAACCGGCCAGCGAAGTGGTGGTGCCGCCCATCTCGGACCCGGGCGGCATTATGCCGGTGGCACTGCTCAATATGGTGCCGGTGGTGGCCGACGCCACGCCGGGGTCGTTTAACGCCGGTCCCGGCGAGATAGAGGCAGTGCTCACGCCGTACACGCGCGCCATTATCGTGGCCCATATTGCCGGCGAAGTGGCCGATATGGACCCCATCTTGGAATTGGCCCGCAGCCGCAACTTGCCGGTTATAGAGGACTGTGCCCAGGCCCACGGGGCGCGCTACAAGGGGCGCCTGGCCGGTTCTATAGGCGACATTGGTTCGTTTTCGACGATGAGCGGCAAGCACCACGCTACCGGTCCCCAGGGCGGCGCCGTGTTTACCCGCGACGAGGATTTGTACTGGCGCATCAAACGCTTTGCCGATCGCGGCAAGCCGTTTAATATCGACGCGCCTTCCAACGTGCGGGCCGGCCTCAACCTCAATGGCAACGACCTGGCCGCCGCCATCGGACGAGTGCAATTGCAGCGGCTGGACGATATCGTGCAGCGCCGCCGCGATTTTGCCGCGCAGGTACACGTCGGCCTGGCCGATTTGCAGGCCGTGTCCCCCGGCCGCGAAGTGGAAGATAGCGAGGGGGTATACTGGTTTTTGCGCTTTTGCGTGGACGCCGACAAGCTGACGGTGGATAAAGATGGGTTTGCCCGAGCGGTGGCGGCAGAGGGCATACCGCTGTCGGCATCGTATCGCTACATCGCCTCAGAAGCCGAGTGGTTTCGCCAGCGCAAGGTGTTTGGCAGCAGCGATTATCCCTGGGGGTTACCCGAATACAAGGGAGATCGGGAGGCGACGTTTCCGTGTCCGCAGGCGGTGGAGGCGGTGGAGAGTCACTTTATTATGTCGATTCACGAGAATTATGGGGATCGGGAGGTAGAGGATGTATTGGCGGCGTTGAAGAAAGTAGAAGAGGCGTATTTGTCCTAGGAGGTTAATATTTTACGGTTGGGGCAGCGGGAGAAGGGTTAATTCAAGCGAAGATGAGCGGTTGGTAGAAGGCGGGTTCGTGGAAACTGGGCTGGGGGGTGCCCACCGGGGCCCAACTGCCCCAGTGAGGGTGGGAGGTTTTGTCGCCGCATTTGTAAAAGTTGCCTTTCCAGGTAGTGTTGGAGGTGGGGGGGGCGATGTCGAAATAGGTGGCAAAGAGGTCAAAGGGCAGGTGGTATTCGACTGTCCAGGTGGTGGGTTCGGCGATTTCGGGTTCTACGATTTTGGGCAAGGTGGTGGCCATGGCAATGGTGGCGCCGTCGGCGCCGCTTACCGAGATGCGCTCCATGCCGGCCTGGCGCTCGGCGGTGGAAAGGCAGCGGTAGACCAGCATGGTGCCGCCGCAGTTGACCTCAAAGTTAAAATAGGCGTCGGAATCGGGTAGCGGGGCGACAAAAAACTCAACGCAGCTGTCGGTGCAAACGTTGTCCTGAAATTTTTGGGCAACGGCGCGCACGTACTGGTCTTCGACCTGAAAGATGACGCCGAGGAAGCCGTCGTCGTAGAGGACGCGGGCGCGGGTGCGGGGGTGATGGCCGGAATCCTCCCAGGTGAAGTGGGTGATTTCGAGCGTTTCCGCCGCTTCCCACTGGGAGCGGTGCCAGTCGGCGTCGGGAGTGCCTAAGGGCGTTGGTGCGCGCTGGATGGTGTATTGCACGGGGACGCTCCAAAGTTGGTGGCAGTCGAATTGGTTTTGTGCAGCTAAGATAAAACAAAGCGCGGCAGGTGCAACCCCACGGTGCGTTGGGCGTTGAATTAATTGACATGCAAGCACCACCCAAGTATCTTAATTAAGTGCATTAAATTGTGAAAAAATAGAAAGGTAGAAGACTTTGCCCGATAGAAAAACCTCCCTCTTTATCGCGATTACAGCCCTTTTTTGCGTTCTTTTGGCAAGTGTTCCCCGGCCCGCAGAAGCCCAGATCCAATCTATTATCACCGACCATTTTCGCATTCATTTTATGCCCGGCGCCGAAGGCACGGCGCGGCGGGTGGCCGAAGTGGCCGAGGAAGTTTTTGCCTCCATGGCCACGGCGTACAATTATTACAACGATTTCCGCCCCATTCACGTGATCGTCATCGACAACCACGATCTTTTGGGCAATGCGTCGGCGGATTATTACAGCAACACCATTATATTTTGGGCCACCAGTCTAGACACCGACCTGCGCGGTACTTCCGACCACGCCCGCAATGTGTTGACCCACGAATTGGCCCACATCATGACGCTCAATAAGGCGCGCAAGAAGTGGCCTTTCCAATTTGCCCTGTTTTCGGTGAGCCGCTCCGACGAGAATCCCGACATTAGCTTTAGCATGCCGCTCTTCCACCTCAACGCGCCGCGCGGCCTGTCCGAAGGCATCGCCCAGTTCGCCAGCCACCAATTTGGTTACGACAGCTGGGATTCGCACCGCGACATGGTGCTGCGCATGGCTACGCTGGAGGACGACCTACTCTCCTATGCGGAGATGGGCACGGTCAATAACCGCAGCGGCAATTACTACGGCGAAATGGTCTACAACCAGGGCTACTCCATGATGCTCTACATTCAGGAGCAGTACGGGAGCCAGAAGGCCGAAGATTTGTTCAGCAATACCGGCACGCTGAGCTTCCATTCGGCCATCCGCCAGGTTTTGGGCATTTCCGCCGACCAGCTCTACGAGGACTGGGTGCGCTTCCTCAAGGATCACTACGGCCAGCAGGCCGCCGAAGTGCGCAGCCAGGGTTTTTTTGAAGGTCAGCTCATGTCCGAACTGGATCAGGGCCTTTTGGAGTTCCACCCGGCGCTGTCGCCCGACGGTCGCAAACTGGCCTATATAACCAGCGAAAAGCGCGACTTTGCCATTCCCAAGCTGGTGATCTACGACCTCGACACGCGCAAGAAGAAGCGCCTAAAGGGGTTTGTCGACACGCGCATTTCGTGGTCGCCCGACAGCAAGGAAATTGTTTTTGTGCGCAATAAGGGCGGCTTTAATGATCTGTATATCTACAACCTGGAGCGCGATAAGGAGCGCCGCATTAGCGCCAATTTGCGCGGCAAAGACCCCCACTTTTCGCCCGACGGCGAGCGCATTGTTTTTATACGCAACCAGGACGGCACCAACAATTTGGGCCTTATCAACCGCGACGGCACGGGGCTTGCTTATCTGACCAACCACAACGACGGCACCCAGTACTGGGGTCCGCGCTTTTCGCCCGACGGCGAGTGGATCGTCTTTAACATTTTTCGCGGTGAAGACCGCGACATCGCCGTCTTGCGCGCCGACAGCCCGCCGCGCCCCAAGCACTACGGCCTGCGCGACCGCAAACGCGAGGAAGTGCCCGATTCGCTCAAAGTTTTTCCCGACAGCCTGGCCTTTCCGGCCGCCGATACGTCCGGCTTTCGCACGCTGCTGGCCTCAAAGGCCGATGAGCGCGACCCCTATTGGCTGCCCGATGGCAGCGGCATTTTGTTTTCCTCGGACCAAACCGGCATCTTTAATATTTACAAATACAACATAGAGAACGGCGAGGTCGAGCAGTTGACCAACGTCATCGGCGGCGCCTTTGTGCCCACGGTCGACGCCAGCGGCCGAGTGGTCTACGCCGGTTTCCACTCTTCCGACCACAGCCTTTACGAATTCCAGCTGGACGACTGGCAGCGCGAGGCCGAGTTTACGCCGGTGGCCTTGCGCGACTACCAATCCGTTTTTGAAGGGCCCAAACTGGCAGAGGAGTACACGCTGGGGCGCTACGGCGGGCGCAACGTGATCAATATCTTGCCCATCCTCAGCGTTGGGCCCACGTTCATCGGCAATACGTTTGGCCTCAACCAGGTTAGCGGCGGCGTGCAGTTTTCCACCGGCGAGATGTTCGGCGGGCAACAGTTTACCGCCTGGGGCGTGCTGGGCAAGAATTTTCGCTCCGCAACCGATCTCAATTCGGACATAGGTGTTTTCTACGAGCACAGCTTGCGGCCCATGATTGGCAACAGCCGCACCTTCAACCCCTCGTTCTTTGTGGGTTTCCGCCGCCGCGAGATCGACAATTTGCTCAAGAACGAGGACGCCGTTATCGACACCATACCGGCGGGCACGCTCTTTCCGGTGCCGGCCGACACGGCCAATCTGCTCATTCCCGACGCCGAACAACACGTCTACCAATTGCAAAGCCGCGAAGATCGCTTTAAGGATGTTTTTTCGACAACCTCGGTAGGGATTGAAATGCCGTTGACGCGGCGCCAGCGTTTTACCGCCCTCTACCAACGTCGCGACTACAACGAGGACTGGCAGTTGCAACTCTTCCGCAACCAGTTTGAGGTTTTTGTGATCCAGGACGGCGTCGACATCTCAGAAAGTTTGCCCGAAGACATATTGCGCAACGACGATACCCAGGTGGAAGAGAGCGACCCCCAGCCGTTTTTTAGGGAGTTGGATTTTTACACTACGGATGACATAACGCTGTCTTGGTCGTACAGCGCGGTGCAGACCACGGCGGACCGCATGATTAGTCCCAAGGGACGCTCTCTGGCTGTTGTTTATCGCCATTCGGCGCCGACGGTGGTGGACTCGCTGGTGCAGCAGAGTACTACCGACGCCGGTGGACTGCCGCAGGACTTGCTGGGGCCGGCCAAGCGCAGTTTTCGAGTCAACGAATACATTGGCCTGTACACTGAGCGCATCGGTCTGCCCTTTGACAACGCCTTGTCGTTTCAGGCCATTGGCGCCTTTCGCAATGTCCAGCTCAAAGAGCGCATAGTGCCCGACGGTGGTATTTTTGAGGGTCAGTTCTACTGGCCGCTGCGTTATTTTATTGGCGGGCGCAACTTTCTCAGCGGTTACCCGTATTTTACCGACTGGGGCACCAAATTGCTCTACACACGCGTCGGCTACAGTTTTCCGCTGTGGCAGCGCGTCGACACCCGCTTCTTTAATTTTACTTTCGCCAAGCTCTACGGCGAGCTTTTTGCCGAGGCGGCGGCGGTGGGCAATTTTGACAAACTCGACGTGGGCGATTTTAGCACCAAGGATTATCTTTCGGATGTGGGCGGCGAATTGCGCATGTTGCTCTTCACCTTTGAACGCATCCCCATGTATGCCTTTTTCCAGGTGGCGCACCCGCTCAACCGCGACCGCGTGCCGCTGAACGACGGCGAAGACCCCATCGACAAGTTTCGCTATTACTTTGGTTTCACCCTTTGAGGAGAAATGGCAATGGCGCAAATTGATCTACGCAAATTGGCACTGCGTCTCAAAATAACAGAAATGTTGGCCATTCACTCCAAGCACAGAATGATGGAGGAGGCGCACGAATACTGGCGCCGCATGATTCAGCCCAATTGAGATAGGCACTATGCTCAAGCTTATGCGTTTCCCGCAGGGGACCAACCACAACCGGGCCCTCAAGCGGCCGGTTGATGCCGGGGTCGGTGAGATCAGTACCGATGCAGAAGTGAAACGCCTCTTTCGCCGCTTTTGGCGCGAGCAGAGGCGAGTTGACGCAAACGGGAGAAAAGGAGCTCAATGAGAATGGGTTTTGCCCCAGTGCTGTTGGGGTTTTTGCTGTGGGGGTGTGGCGAGACCGAAACTCCGCCCGCCGAATTGGCGCAAAAGAGTTTGCTGGACGGCGCCAACTTAGACACCCTGGGCGTGGCCAACCTGGCTCAGGGCGATACGCTCATTGACGAGCGCAATTTTACCGTCATCGAAAACATATGGAAGTTCAGGGAGGCGGGTGAAGTGGTGGCCTGGGAATTTTACGCCGAGCGCCTGCGACCGGTAAAACTGATTGTGCTGCGCCTGCAGTACAAGGTAAATGTTTTTGAATTGGTGGGAGAGAGCGAGACGGTCATTCCCAAGCAGGTGGGCGTTAACCAATTTGTTTTGCGCGAACCCATTCCGGTGCAAGCGGACGACCGCTTTGGACTTATCCAGCCGGAAGAACAGGCCGTTCCGTTTAAAAAAATACGCAATTGGAAGGCTTGGGGCACACTTAAACCCTTCCAGCGTCCCTTGATGCCGCGCGAACCCTTTGTCAATTACGGCTGGCGCTATTCAGTTCGGTTGCTCTATCGACCACTCGCCGATAAATAACCCCCTTATTTGAGCATTTCCCGGGCGTGGCGCCGGGCGCTGTCACTGATTTTTTCGCCGGCCAGCAGGTAGGCGATTTCTTCGGTGCGCTCTTCCTGATCAAGCAGGTAGACTTCGGTGAGCGTGCGTTTGGTGTGTTGGCGTTTGCGCACCGAAAAGTGGCGTTCGGCGGCGCTGGCGATTTGCGGTAGGTGGGTGATGGCGATGAGTTGGTGGGAAGCGGAGAGGCTTTGCAACTTTTTGCCGACCGTGGCCGCCACCCGGCCGGAAATGCCGGTGTCTATCTCGTCAAAGACCAGGGTCGCTACGGTGTCCTTGTCGGCGATGACTTCTTTGAGCACCAACATGATGCGCGAGATTTCGCCGCCCGAAGCGACGCGCGCCAGGGGGCGGGGCGTTTCGCCGGGGTTGGCCGAAATGTAGAATTCCACCGTCTCCATGCCGCGCTCGTCGGCGTGCCAGTGTTCGCCGTCGTGTTCCACCAGGCCTTCGGGGTCGGCCGAGGAGGTCAGTTCCACTTTAAAGGTGGTCTGTTCCATTTCCAGGGTTTTGAGGCCTTTTTCCACGGCTTGTGCCAGGGCTTGGGTGGTGGTGTAGCGGCCCTGCGACAGCTCGCGGCAGGCGTGGCCGAATTGTTGCAGAACCTGTTCCACTTCCTTTTCTAACTTTTCAATTTCTCCGTCCAACTCGCCCGTGCGGTTTTCCTGGCGCTCCAATTGGCCGACGAAAGCGAGCACTTTTTCCAGGGCGCCGCCGTATTTGCGCTTGAGGTCGCCCAGGGCGTTGAGGCGGTCGCGCACCAGGTCGGCGCGCTCGGGGCTGATTTCGAGCTTTTGGGCGTAGTCGCGCAAGCTGGTGGCCACGTCTTCGATGCCGTAGACCAGTCCCTCCAGGGCGGTGGCGTGGGGCTCCAGGGTGGGATCGGCTTCCAGCAGGCGGTCGAGTTGGCGCCGAGCGCGGCCCAATTGCTCAACGATGGAGCCTTCGGCCTGGTAGAGCGCGTCAAAAATCTCGGTGGAGGTGGTGACCAGTAATTCGATGTTTTTCAACACGTTTAATTCGCGTTCGAGGTGGACTTCCTCCTGCGGGTCGGGGTCGAGTTGGCGGATTTCTTTGAGTTGGAATTGGCGCAATTCTTCTTGGTGGTGTAAGGTGTCGCGCTCCTGTTGCAAAGCGCGCAAATCTTGCTCCAATTGGTGGTGGCGGTGGTAGAGTCCGGCGACGGCGGCGGCTTGCGGGGCCAGGCCGCCGAACTCGTCGAGGAAGTTGGCGTGCAGGTCGACGTCGAGCAGCGATTGGTGTTCGTGCTGGCCGTGCAGGTCGACGAGTATGGCGCCGATCTCTTTGAGCTTTTTTAGGGGGAGGGCCTGGCCGTTGGCGAAGGCGCGCGAACGGCCGGCGGCGTGGATTTCGCGGCGCAGCACCAATTGGCCGTCTTGCAGGTCAAAGCCCAGGGCGCGGAGGCGGGCGCTGGTGGGGTGATCTGGGGCGAATTCAAAGGAGCCTTCGACGGTGCATTTGTCTGCGCCGGTGCGCACCAGGTCGGCGCTGGCCTGGTCGCCCAGGATAGAGTTAAGAGCGCCGATGAGAATGGATTTGCCGGCGCCGGTTTCTCCGGTAATGACGTTGAGGCCGGGGCCAAATTCAATGGCCGTCTCTTCGATGAGGGCAAAGTTTTTTACGTGGAGGCGGGTCAGCATGAGGAGTTTGGGGAGGTAACCCCGCGGGCGTAGTGCAGAATTATCTTTTTATTCTTCTGCGTCTTCTCCTACTTCGTCGTCTAGAAAACTGAGGCGGAAAGTGCCGTCGTCTTCGCTGATGAGGGTTTGCACGCGTTTGCGGGTTTGGTCGAGCCACTGGGTGCAGTGGCGCGAGGCGGCAACACCCTGCTCGAAGATTTCGAGCGCCTCTTCCAGTTTGAGGTCGCCGGCTTCGAGGCGGGCCACGGTGTCTTCTAGTTTGGCCAGGGCCTCTTCAAAGGTTTTGGGTTTACTCATCGTCGCTGGTCTCTTCTACGCGGCACAGGGCGCTGCCCTGATGGAAGCGGAGTTTTATTTGGTCGCCATTTTTTAGGTCGGCGCTGGAGCGCAACAGTTTGCCGTCGCGTTCGGCCAGGGTAAAGCCGCGGGCCAGGCCGCGCAGGGGGCTCAGGGCTTCTATATGGACCAGGGCGGCGCGCAGAGCGGCGCCGCGCGCCTGCATATCCCAGTCGAAGGCAGTGGCCAGGGCCTGGCGCCGTTCGTCGACAAATTGGCCGGCCTGTTCGAGGCGGTCGTGCAGGCGCTGCAGCAGGCGATTGGGTTGCATATGTTCGAGCTGTTGGGCGTAGTAGTTCAATTCGCTATCTATGGTTTTTTCGAGGCGCTGGCGCAATTCGACGACGCGGTCGAAGAGCACCCCGTGTTCCTGGGCCACCACTTCGGCGGAGGCCGAGGGCGTGGGGGCGCGGTAGTCGGCGACAAAGTCGGCAATGCTGTAGTCGATTTCGTGGCCCACCGCGGCGATGACCGGCTTTTCCGAACGGTAGATGGCCCGGGCTACTTCCTCTTCGTTAAAGCACCACAGGTCTTCTGCCGAGCCGCCGCCGCGCCCGACGATCAATATATCTACTTGGCCGTAGCGGTTCAAGTCGTCAATGGCTTGGGCTATTTCGGCGCCGGCGCCGGCGCCCTGGACGCGGGCGGGGCAGAGGATTATTTGCAGGCCAGGGGCGCGGCGCTGCAGTACGTTGACGATGTCGCGGATGGCGGCGCCGGTGGGCGAGGTGACTACGCCGATGGTCTGTGGGAAGGCGGGCAGCGGACGCTTGCGCTCGGGGTCGAAGAGCCCTTCTGCCTCAAGGCGGTTCTTAAGTTCTTCAAAGGCCAGGGCCAATTCGCCGACGCCGGCCTGTTGCATGTGGTTGACCAAAAATTGGTAGCGCCCGCCGCGCTCGTATACGGTGACGTGCCCGTGGGCCATCACCTGCATGCCCACTTCGGGTTCAAAACTCAGGCTCTGACCCTGCCATTTGAACATGACGCTGCTGAGCTGGCTGCCTTCGTCCTTGAGGGTGAAGTAGCGGTGGCCGGAGGCGTGGTGGGTGTAGTTGGACACCTCGCCAATGACCCAGCACATGGGCAGTGTTTCCTCCAGTAGGGTTTTGACCTGGGCGGTGATTTCGGAAACACTAAACGGGCGCTCCAGGGCGGTTTCGGCGGCGAAGAGGTCGTCGGACATCAGTCTTCCTCGCCCTCGTCGCCGGGGCCCTCGAACTGCAGATCTATTTGCAGACGCTCGATGTGGAGCGCCTGGCCGGTGCCCTGGTCTACGTCGACGAGGGCACCGCAGAATTTGACGTTGTCGTCGGCCGGTTTAAAGCGCACCGGCACCTGGGAGATAAAGCGCTGGATGGCCAGGTCGCGGCGCACGCCGATGACCGAGTCGTGCGGCCCAGTCATGCCGGCGTCGGTGAGGTAGGCGGTGCCCTTGGGCAATATGCGCTCGTCGGCGGTTTGCACGTGGGTGTGGGTGCCGATTACTGCCGAGGCCAGGCCGTCGAGGTGCCAGCCCATGGCCATTTTTTCGGCCGTAGTTTCGGCGTGGAAGTCGACAAAGACGATCGGCGTTTCTTCCTTGAGGCGTTTGACGGTAGAGCGGCCCAGGCGGAAGGGGCAGTCGGTATTGGCCATGTTGGTGCGGCCTTGCAGGCTGACCACGGCTACCGGTACCTGGGCGCGCGAGGGTACAACCACTGTGCCCTTTCCAGGAGCGCTTGAGGGGTAGTTGAGTGGCCGCAGTATGCGCTCTTCGCGACTGAGGTAGGGCATAAAGTCCTTGCGGTCCCACACGTGGTTGCCGGTGGTGATGACGTCGACGCCGTAGGTGTGAAATTTGCGTGCTAGATTGTCGGTGAGGCCAAAGCCGCCGGCGGCATTTTCGCCGTTGGCAATACAAAAGTCGACTTCGCGCTCGCGGATGAGGGCGGGGATACATTCGGCGGCTGCGCGGCGGCCCGGGCGGGCAAAGATGTCGGCGACAAAGAGGATTCGCAAGGCAGATCGCTTTCTCAGCGCGCGATGTGGACGGCGCGCACTTCGCGCACCAGGTGGACCTTGATCTGACCGTTCTGATCAAGATCTTCTTCGAGTTTTTCGGCGATCTCGTCGGCCAGTTGGTCGGCGTAGGCGTCGTCGACCGAAGCGCTGTCGACGATGACGCGCACCTCCTTGCCGTTTTGTAGGGCGTAGGCGTTTTGTACGCCGGGCAAGGCGGCGGCGACTTCTTCGATGTCGTGTAGGCGGCGGGTGTATTCTTCCACCTTGTCTTTTTGCGACCCGGGCCGGTTAATGGAGATTTGGTTGGCGGCTTCGACCAGCACGCCGATGACGGTGCGCGCCGGCGAATCGGTGCTGTGGGTTTCGATCACCTGGATGACTTCGGCGTTTTCGCCGCTTTTGCGCGCCAGGGCGGCGCTAGCCTGGGCCGGGTCGCCGTTGACCTCGTGGGAGATGGCTTTGCTGATGTCGTGCAAGAGGCCGGCGCGGCGCGCCAGTGGCACGTCGAGGTCCAATTCCTCGGCCATCATGCCGGCCAAAATGCCCACCTCCTTGCTGTGGGCCAGGATGTTCTGGCCGTAGCTGGTGCGGAAGCGCAATTGCCCCAGCAATTCCAACAGGGTTTCGCCTAGGTCGTGGAGCCCCAGGTCAAAGGCGGCCTTGGAGCCGGATTCGCGCACCAACTCTTCAACGTCCTCAACCGCCTTTTCGTAGACTTCTTCGATGCGCCCAGGGTGAATGCGGCCGTCGACGATGAGCTTGGCCAGGGTGTTGCGCGCCACTTCGCGGCGCAGGGGCGCAAAACCCGAGAGCATGACCATGCCGGGCGTGTCGTCGACGATGACCTCGACCCCGGTTATCATCTCAAAGGAGCGGATGTTGCGGCCGTCGCGGCCGATGATGCGCCCCTTCATGTCGTCGGAGGGAATGCTGACCACCGAAACCGTACTTTCCACCGCCAATTCGGCGGCAAAGCGCTGGATGGCCTGGGTGATGATTTCTTTGGCCTCGCGGTTGGATTCGGCGATGGCGGTGTCTTTGATTTGGCGCACTTTGCGGGCGGCAAATTGGTGTGCGTTTTCGACTTGCTGGTCAATGAGCATTTGTCGCGCTTCGGCCTGGTTGATACCAGCAAGCGCTTCGAGGCGCTGCTGCTGCTGGCGTATCATGCCTTTGATATCGGCTTCTTGGGCGACCAGGTTGGTTTCGCGCTGCTCCAGCTCGCGCTCCATTTTGTTGAGGGTGCGCTCTTTGCTTTCGAGCACGTCGACTTTGCGGTCGAGTTGCTGTTCGCGCTCGTGGAGTTTGGTTTCCAACTCGCGCTGGTTTTGGCGTTCGTTCTCGAGCTGTTTTTCGAGAACGTCGCGTTCCAGGCGCCACTCGTCGCGGGCTTCTAGGACGGCGGTCTTTTTGATGGCCTCGGCTTCGTCGCGGGCTTCAGCTATGAGTTTGCGGACGGTCTCCTGAGTGTTGCTGAGCCGGCCCCGACGGATTTTGCTGTTGGCCAACCAGCCGAATAGGCTGCCAAATACTAAAGCGGCAAAGATCAGGACCACTTCTACAGGGCCCATACCATTTCTCCCTTGTGCAAAGTGCGCTCCAGAGGTCTCCTCACAAAGGCAGGGGCGCGGTCAGATCGACAGGCGGTTAGCCGGAGGACTGCCCCGAGTCGATCTCAACATCCTGAAAAACGCGGCCCAGCGACGCGGTGAGGCGGGATGTACGCTGGGCGATATCGGATTCGGCGGACTGGTAATCGACCTGCATCTTAAACAACTCGTCCACCAGGTTTAATCCGGCCAGAATCGCGGTTTGCAGTTGCGACTGGTGGGGCTTCTGCTGTTGCAGTTGCCGCATGGTCTCGTCTGCGAGCCGGGCGACTTCCTGGATTTGCTCTGCACTCTGGTCCTGATCGGGGGCGATAGTATACGGTTTGCCCAGAATAGTTACAGTCACTTGGTTGGAACCGGTATCTGACATGCGATCGCTCCTGAGTTTACAGGCGATTTTGGGTGCGACGAACGGGCGGTGGTCTTACAACTCCACCTCGTCCAGTTTGGCCAGAATCGTATCGATGCGTCCTTTTACTGCTTCGCGATTGTCCAAGACGTCGCGGTGTTGGCGCTCCAGCTCTTGCAGTTTTTCGCTTTCTGCGCTGAGGCGCTCGTTGGTGCTTTTGAGGTCTTCGTTTTCTCGTTGCAGCGCGGCGACGCGATTTTCCAGTTCACTCTTTTCCTGGCGCAACTGCGTCAGCGCGGTAACGAGGCTGTTGAGTTTTTCTTCGAGCCGTTCAAAATTGTTGTCTACGGCCATGATGTTTAAAATCTCCCGGGGAGATCTAAGGGTTTGCAGTGGCTTTAGCGCAGGGTGGCGCCAAAGTTGTGTTCCAAGCGTTTTACGGCCCGGTTGAATACGGCGTCGGCCTCGGCGTCTTCCAGGGTGCGGTCGGCGGCGCGCAGACGCAGGGTAAAAGCCAGGCTCTTATGGCCGGCGGCGATTTGGTCGCCCTGGTAGAGGTCGAAGAGTTCGACGGCCTCGATCAAATCCGGGGCGCTGTGGCGGATCTGTGCGGCGATTTCCGCCGTGCTAATATCTTGGCGTAAGACCACGGCCATGTCGCGCTCGATGGGGGGGAATTTGGGGAGCGCTACATACCCCCCGGGGCGCGCTTGCCAATGGGTTGCCAATATTGGGAAATCTAAATCAAAGATATAGACGGGTCGCTCAATAGCAAAGCGGTCAGTTTGCGCGGTTTTTACCTGGCCCCAATAACCCAGGCGTTGGTCGCCCAAATACACTTCGGCACAGTGGCCGGGACGCAACCAGGCGTGGGTGGCCGGGGCAAAGCGTGGCTCGAGGTCTTGTAGCAAGGCTTCCAGTACGCCCTTGAGATCGAGCAGGTCTACATCGCGCTCGTCGCGTTGCCAGGGAGAGGCGCTGTGCCGCCCCGCCCAAAGCCCCGCCAGGCGGAGGAATTCACCCTGTTTTGAAAAGCATTTGCCCAGTTCAAAAATGGCCGCGGTAGCGGCGCGCTGGTTGAAATTGCGGCGCGCGACGTCTAAGAGGCTGGGCAGTAAGTGGGTACGCAGCATATTTTGCGCTTCGGTGGGCGGGTTGGCCAAGGGGGGGGCGGCTTCGTATTCGCCGTCCTCCAGCCAGGCACTTTCGACGATGGTATTGGTGACTACTTCGTCTAGACCCAGGCCGGTTAGACGCAAGCGGACATCGGTTTGTAAGGCGGCGCCGGTGTCAAGCGGTATTCCCAGCGGCCCCTTGACGGCCGTGCTGCCCGCAATACGATTGTAATCGTAGATGCGTCCCACTTCTTCTATGAGGTCTACTTCGCGCACTAGGTCGGGGCGAAAGGAGGGGATGAGTGCAGTGAGAATATCGCCGTTTTGCGCGACATCGCAGCCCAGCAGTTCAAAGGTGCGGGTGATGGTCGCTGCGTCGAGGTCGAGCGCCAGCAATTGATTGATGCGTTTAATGCGGACGTCGACGGCAATGCGCTGGCGCGGTTGCGGGTAGACGTCGAGAGGTTCGGGGGCCACCTGGCCGCCGCATATTTGGGCGATGAGGTGGGCGGTCCGCTGGCAAGCCAGCGGCGGCATGGCAAAGTCGGCGCCGCGCTCAAAGCGCATGGAGGCGTCGGTTTGCATGTCGAGTTGTCGCCGGGTCTGGCGCACCTGGGCGGGCGTGAAATAGGCGCTTTCGAGTAGAATGTCGACGGTGTCTTGAGACACTTCGGAATTGGCGCCGCCCATAACGCCGGCCAGGGCCACGGGTTTGACGCCGTCGGCGATGACCAGCATGTGCTCCTGCAGTTGGTGCTCGGCGCCGTCCAGAGTTTGCAGGGTCTCGCCGCTGCGGGCGCGGCGTACCTCGATGCGTTGCTCTGCTAGGTGGGCCAGGTCAAAGGCGTGGAGCGGTTGGCCCAATTCGAGCATTACGTAATTGGTGATATCGACGATGTTGTTGATCGGACGCTGGCCAACGGCCTGCAGGCGCTGTTGCAGCCAGGCGGGCGAGGGGCCCACTTTAACGCCGCGCACGACGCGGCCGACATAGCGGGGGCACAGGTCGGGGTCGGCGATTTCTATGGAGACCGAGTGGGCGGTGGCGGGGCCGCTCTCGTCGACGTCGTGCGGCGGCAGTTGCAGGACGCTGTCGATGAGGGCGCCGACCTCGCGCGCCATGCCGACCAGACTGAGGCAGTCGGGGCGGTTGGGCGTCACTTCGAAGTCGATCACCACGTCGGCCAGGCCGCTGTATTCGGCAAAGGGGGCGCCAACCGGCGCCGCTTCGTCGAGCACCATGATGCCGGAGGCGTCGGCGCCCAAGTCTAGTTCGACCCCGGAGCAGATCATGCCAAACGA
>CAXGRO010000054.1:0-15020 GCA_964012055.1 uncultured bacterium | reverse complement strand
CCTTCTCCATAGATGCGCCGACCGACCCCATGCGCTTGGAGGAATACAATGACCTGCCCCTAGTAGACTCCCGAGGCGTCGAATGGGTCAAGGGTTCAATTAAGGAAGATACGCAGAACTGGAGTTCTTGGACCCCACCCTATTCGACTGAGGAGGGGACTTCGGAGGGGGGCACGCCGATCATCTCGCCCTCGCCCCGCAGGTACATTCAGTTTCGCATTAATATACTGAGCGACGATATCGACGCAGCGCGTTTGATGGAGCGCGTGACGATGACTTATTTGACCCCGCCCCTGGCCGACGAATTTACGGCGGAGATTTTCCCGCGCGAGGTGGATGTGTCGAAATCTACTAGCTTTATCTACGCCGTGCGGCCGCGCATGGAGACTTCTAATTTGTTGGGCTTCGACACCTTTTCGATTACCACGCCCATCCGCGTGGAACAGGTGGAGCGCGTTGAAATTCTCGACGCGGCAGGCAATGTGGAAGTTGAACACACCTTTGCCGAAGGGGATACGACCGGTGGTTCCGGTGTTTCTATCTCCGCTATTGAGGATAACCTTTTTAGCGTGCGTTTTCCGCGTGTCGACCAGAACGATGGTTTGCTCAAAATTACATTCCGCGCCGCGGTGTTGGCCTTTAGCACCGAATTCCGCGGCCAGGCATCGCTTTCCACCGAGGAGGGATCTTTTCAGAACGCAACCTCGGGGAATAGCGCCGAACTGGGCGAAGGGGACGAGCGCAATATATCGGGTACAACGGTCACCAGTCCCGAGGTAATCAAAAGTGACAAACTGGTCGACGCCCTGGCCATTGTCCCCAACCCTTTTACACCCAACGGCGATGGGGTCAACGATCAGATTTTCATCACCTACAATGTGCTGGCGCTGACCAAAGCGGGGGACGTCGACATACGGCTTTACGATCTGTCAGGCCGTCTGGTGCACACCCTGCAGGCAACCGCTTTGCGCAACGGGCGCTACGATCTCACCTGGGATGGGTTAGACGCCCACGGTGATTTGGTGCCGCCGGGGGTATATTTGATTGGAGTAAGAGTGGAAGGGGACCTGAACGACGACATGCAACTGCGTCCCGTGGCTGTAGTCTATTAATCTGTGAAAGGATAAGAATAAGAAAAGCAAGATGACGAAGCGGAAATGGTTGATGGGCGCCTTGCTGGGCACTGTTCTGTGGGGCTGCAGTGGGCGCGAGGAGGCGGTAGTGGCTCGGGTGGGTGAAATAAAAATTACCAAAGAGCAGTTGCAAACCTACGTTCTCGAATTACCCCTGAGCCAGCAGAGCAAGAAAGAGGGCCAGGCGGCGCGCGAGGACTATTTACAGTCGATGATCGACTACGAGCTCTTGTGGATGGAGTCCCGTGCGCGGGGGTTGGATACCGCCATTACCGTGCAAAAGAGTTTGGAGCGCAAGCTGCGCAAGAATTTGTTGACTGTCTTTATGAACCGCGAAAATGTGGAGGTGCCCGAGGTCGCCGAAGAGGAAATTGAACGGCGTTATAAGCGCAAGGGGTTGGAGCGCGAACGGAAGCGGCTAACCTGGGGCATTATGAGCAGGAGTGAGGCAAAGCTGGACGAGGCTCTAACCCAGCTAAAAGCCGGCGTCTCTTTTGGCAAGGTCGCGGGACGCTATTCCATCACCCCCGATGCCGCGGCCGAAGGTAAACTGGGCTGGTTGGGGGTGGAGGGCACCCGGCGCATGGGCATTCCCGATTCGCTCTTTTACAATTTGCCGTTGGGAGAGGTATCGCCGCCGCTATCGCACTCAGAAGGCGTCTTTGTAGTGCGCTTCACCGAAGATGCGCCGATAGAGTACCTCGACTTTAGGGACGAACTGCTGTTTGAGCTACAGGAAGAGAAGCGCATTGAGAGTCTGGCGGCACGGGCCGAGCTTTTGGCGCAAGAATATGATTGGCGGCCCAATAGTGCGGGCGTACAGTTCCTGCTGCAGAAGGGGCGCGAGCGCACCGACACCGCGGTGCGGATGAGTCAGGAGGAGGCCGGCACGCCGCTGTTTCTCTTTGACGAGGGGCAGGTGGACGTGGCAGACTATTTATACGAATTGGAAAAAGCGAAGATCAACACCGGTCTGAAAGATAGTGCCACCGTGGTCAACTTGGCTGAGCGCTTCCTGCTCCAGTCTTTTGTGCTGGCCACCGCGGCGCAGCGCATGGGTTACATCAATGAAGATTCTCTGGCGGCGACGCGCCATCAAATGAGAAATGAGGAAGTATTGGGCGCCCTGCGTCAGGCGGCAGTGCTGGATGCCGTTGAGGTGACGGAAGAACAAATGCGGAGCTACTACGAAGAGCAGACGCACCGCTTTTACGCCAGGGATAAAGTTGGAGTGGCCGAGGTGTTGCTCGAAAGTGAGGAAGAGGCGATGGAGGTGCGCAGCCTGATTGAGGCGGGCACCGACATGGTGGTGCTGGCCCGCGAGCGCAGCATACGGCCGGGGGCCGCGGCCCGGGACGGGGTTTTTCCCATGGAGAAGATGTCCGACCTGGTGCCGTCAATTTTGCGCGCCGAAGACGGCGAGCTAGTTGGCCCGGTGGAACTGCACGACGGTTTTTCAGTGTTTAAAATTGCGCGGCGTGAAAAGGGCGAGCGCCAGTCGTTTGCGCAAGTTCGCCGCCAGATTGAGGGCATTTTGAGCCGCACTGAGGAGCGGCAGCAATTTAAGGTTTTTCTAGAAGATTTGCGGCGCAAATACGCCGCCCAAATAGAGGTCGATAGCGAACTCCTGGCCGCTGCCCTGCCAGACGGGTTCCTCGCCGCGCTCTAAGCGCGCCCATGTGGCCTATGTGGAGGAAAGATCATGAAAGATAAACGCCATCGCCAAAGCACAATCATCGGCTTGCCGTTTTTCCCGTGCCTGTTGGCATTGCTGGCCACTGCCGGAGACGTTGCCTCTCAAGTGCCGGTGGGACACCGCTTTGAAGGCGAAAAAATTATAGTGGACTTGCCGGACCACTGGCGCAATTGGACCGGTCCCACCCACGTGGTCGATGTGGAGGAGGACGGCACCTTTAAGCCTCACTTCTTCCGCCGCGTGTACGATATCGTCGCCGAAGACCAAGGGGTGTACGGCAAGCCCGTCGAAGAGCCGGGCATTCGCAAGGCAGACGTGGCGATCATGAATCTCGAGCGCAGTTTTACGCTGGATGATGATGGCAACGTTGTAGTGGGTGCCAAGACCGAGAAGTTGAAAAAGTTTCTCGATCGCGACTTTTTGCGCTTCCCTGGCAACGAGAGTCACATCCGGATAGATAACCGGCTTTTTGCCATTGTCGATACGACGCACAACGTCGCCGACAAGGAGATAACCTTGAGCTTGCGCAGCATGAGCAACGGGATCACCAGTCGGCGCACTTTTGGCGAGAAAGACAAATTCGATTTTCCGGTCTACCAGTACCTGCAGCGAGTCGGCGTGAGCCGGGCAGGTTCCAACGAGGCAATGGCTTCCAATGTCGTCGACGGTGACATGCAAACGTACTGGGAGCCCAATCTGGACGCCGATTTAGACCAGTGGTGGGTTGAGGTGGACCTGGGCCGCACCGTGATAGTAGAAAAAGTAGTGTTGCACTTTGTCGACGCGGAGCTGGGCGATCCCTTCCGCCAGTTTCGCGTCATGCTGGCGCCGCAGCAGAAGCTGATTCAGTCGCAGAGCCGGGTGTTGCAGTTCAGGGTGGTGGGGCTCACCCAGGCGCCCAACACCGACCAGCGCACCATGAGTTTTTCTTCGGAAGACACGCCCGGCTTTGCCGAGGACGACGAGGGCAAGACTGAGTGGAGCGGCCGCGTGGCGCAAACGCTGCGCGTCAGGGTTAGCGACAGCAAACTCATGCGGGCCCGGCAAATCACCGAGCAGGAGTGGAACGGCCTGGATGCGGCCGACCGCGGCGAGGTTCTCCATTTTATCCGCGATACGGCCGGTTTTGAGGAGCCGGTAGACCAGGAAACCTATGAAACTTTGCCGGCAGATCAGCAGGGCCGCAAAGAATATTATATTCGCGAGCGGCCCCGCCTGGCCGAAATCGAAGTTTGGGGCTGGGGCGATAACCTCTCGCCGCTGATGGTCGGCGGCGGCGGCAGCGTTGAGTTTACCGGACCGGAAGTGGCCACCGGCGGCTTTGACGCCGACTGGAACACTTCTTTTAGGATGACGGCCTGGTTCGACAGCAACCCGACGGCCAATATTATGACGGTGGACGTGGGCGCGCGGGTGTGGCTGGACGCCATGCGCCTGGCGGTAGATTTCATACCCGGGTATGTCGTTGAAGTGGCCGACGGCAGCCGCGACCCCAGTGGCCGTTTGCGCTGGCGCCGGATCAGTGAGGCCGACCGGGCGGAGGGAGGTTTTCGACGGGCGGCTGACAATTTTGATCCGCCTTTGGAGATCCGCTTCCTCAATTTTCGCTTGCCGGGCATTGAGCGCACTTCGGGTTTTTTCTATAGTCTAACCGAAGTACAACTCTACACCGAGGGTTACGTGGCCGAGGCGCCGATGATTTCCGATATCATCCGCCTGCCCGGGCCGCGCAATTTTGGCGCTATCAGCTGGGATCCGGGGCCCGATGTCGCTCCGGAAAACGCCGAGGTGGAAGTGCGCACGCGCACCGGCGATTTACTGGTGCAGGAGATTCGCTACTTCAACAAAGACGGCGTTCAGGTGGAGGACGAGGCAGCCTGGGAAAAGTTGATTTCCAGCTGGAGGGGGCCGATAGACACCACCTTTGCGCTGGGTAGCGGCTGGAGTCCGTGGAGCCAGAAGTACATAAAACCCGGCGACCGGGTGACGTCGCCGGGGCTGCGCAATTTCATGCAGATCCAGACGCGCTTTAGCAGTACAGACCGTTTTCAGGCGGCCGAAATCAAGTCCATTCAAATCGACCTGGTGCCCCCCGTCGCCCGTTCGCTGGTGGGCGAGATCTGGCCGGGCGAGACCTTTCCCGGTCGAATGGACACCTTTGACGTGTTCCTGCGGCCAACGTTCATCAGCGGCCCGACCAATATTCGCACGCCCGGTTTCGACGAAATACTGCTGCAGGCCCCACCCGGGGTCGATCTCCACTTGCTGGAGCTGAGTACGGGCACGGAGGACGAGTTTGCCCAGGAGCAACCGCTGCAAACTTTCACCCCTGCGGCCGATGGCAGCCTGGCCGACGTGGATGGAAATGTGGTGCAGGTTTTGTCGGACGACGACGATTCGCTGTGGGTGAGCATGCCGCAATTGCACGGCAGTTTGTCCGCCGATTTAGCGCCGCCCATCTACAATCGCATCACGCTCCAGGGCGAAGAAGTAGTGGTGGGAGAGGACGGCGATCCCATTACCGAGGCGGCCTACGCGCTGTTGCCCGAGGACGACCGCGGCACCATTCTCTACTTCAGAAAGAACGAGAGCATTACCGGTAGCGTTTCTTTTGAGGCAGTTTCTAATCGCACGGCCTGGGAAGAATTGCCGCTCGAGGAGCAAGGGCCCATCCGCTACTTCCGCAAATTGCGCGGTGGCGGGGCGCAATCGGCCTTTGACGCGATGGGCGATTCGCTAACCCAGTCAAGTTATAACTCCCTGCCGCGCGCCGAACGCGGCATGATTTTGGCCGACGGGCGCCTGGTGCGTTTGCGCTTTGCCTCCACCGTTTTTCTCAACGGCACTACGGTAAAAGCTTTTGTGCGCCAAAGCGTGGGAGGAGACGGCCTGTGGCAGCAGGTGGATCCCGGCGACGCCACCGGCCTCACCGAGGGGCGCGATTTGAGCATTCGCCTGCCGCTGGGCGGCAAAGTCCTGGACGACCTGGCGCTGGCCCCCAACCCCTTTACCCCCAACGGGGACGGGGTAAACGACGAATTGGAAGTTTCTTTTTCCGTCTTCCAGGTTACGACGGCGCGCGAGGCGCGCCTGCGCATCTACACGCTCAACGGCGAGTTGATGTACGAAGGCATCGCCCCCAGCGTGGGCGGGTCGCAGAAAATCCGCTGGAACGGTTTGGACGCGCACGGCGATATCGTGCCTCCGGGCCTGTACATCTGTCAGATCCACCTCGGCGCAGATTCAGAAGAGGCCAAGGGTAAGACCGTATCCCGCCTCGTCGCCGTGGCTTATTAGGAACACAGGGTAAGCGGCGCGACCGGATATTGCGCCGCATAGAAACAAAAGGGAGGGAGCATGAAAGCGCAGCTGAAGTACGCGGCGGCAGCGGCCGTTTTGGTGCTGCTGGCGCTGTCGCAAGGTCAAGCACAGGATTACGGCACGCGATTGGGCGTGCCCCGGGGCGACGGGCAGGTTAGTTATTCCCCGTACGGTTCGGGCGTGCTCTTTGGCGCCCTCGACCCTGCGGTCCGCAAGTGGTACGTGCCGCAGGAACTCTACAATGAGTACCGCTGGATGCAGTGGGAATACAGCAACTACGCCCGCGACCAGTACGATCGCTATGTCGATACTCGCCTGGAGGGCGATTATTACTACGACCTTTTTGGCAATTTCATTACCCGCGGCTGGCTCATCTTTAGCAACTCTCAGACTCAGCCGCTGCAATTCGGCAGTTCGCTGGTCAAGTCTGACCGCTTTAACAATTGGTTTTCGGGCGTGGCCATCGCCTCGGACAATAAGGGCCAGTATCACTACGCCCTGACCGTGTCGAACCAATTGCGCACGACGCTGACGCCCATGAGCTTTTCCAAGCCGTCGTGGGACGGGATGCAGTTTGACGTGGCCACCGACAAATACCAGGGCACGTTGATTTATTCGCGCCTCAGTTCGCCCGGCGGTGCTTCCACCGACAACACTGAGGTGCTCACCACCAATTTGACCTCGTTGGTCGGCGGCCGCGCCACGGCGCAAATTGGCGACTTCACCACTGTGGGTTTCCACTTTATCAACGCGCACCAGTCCAATACGCTGGTGGACGGTTTTAAGGGCAATCCGATCGCCGGCGAATTGACCATCGACCAGAACCAGACCGTCTCCTTTATCGAGATTGTGCTGCGCGACGATTCGCCCGAAGACGGCAGCGGCGGCGCTTCGTTTTTTCCGGTGGGATCCGACATCATTATTACCTACAACGACGGCACCGTCGACCGCGGCAAGGACATCCGCTTTGAGCCGGCGATCCAGGGCGGTTTTGTGCAAGAGGGGTTTCTCTCGGCCGACGGCTCCGAGGAAATTCGCCTGCTCTACGACTTTGACACGCCCGGTTTTGTCAACCGCGCCAGCGGCGCCAAGGAAGAGATCAAGAAAGTTGAATTTCGCCTGACCATCGGCAACGACTACCAGGTGTGGATGACCTCCAACAACCAGACCAACAAGTCCGACGAACCCGTTTTGCTGTTGATAGCCCAGGCCGAGGGCAACGTGCAGGACAATACCAATTTGCGGGTGCTGAGTTTTGAATACGGCCTGCCGACGGCGACCCAGATCGTCGGCGGCACCATCGAATTACAGAACGTTAAGGGCTTTAACCTCTACGCCGAATACGATCTGAGTTTGAACTTTCGCAAATACCCCAGCGTCACCCGCACCAGCCACACCTCGGCGGCGGGCGTCGATGGCGAGGAGGCCAAGGCCGCCTGGATGATCAACCTGTCGCGGGTAGCGCACCCCTGGTTTATTTTTGGCGAGGCCTACAGCATGGACCCGCTCTACAGTACGCGGACCTTTACCACGGGCTCGTCCGGCAACATCGACTATGAGAATGAGCGCTTCCACGTGGTCGAGTTGGTGGAGGACAACGACGACCAGGACCGCACCCCCGATCTGGTGCGCGCCGACTCACAAGTAGGCGACCGGCGGGTCTTTCCGGGTTGGGACGAGAACTACGATTTTATCTCCGACTTCAACCAGAATGACAACCTGACCATCGCCAACGGCATACCCGACTACGAGGAGGCCTTTTTGCGGCATACTGTCGACCGCCCGGATTTTCTCTTTGGGGTCGACATGAACAATAATGTGTGGGTGGACCGCTTTGAGAACGACGAAGATCCCGACTATCCTTATAAGAAAGACCATCGCGGTTTTAACGTCTATGCGGGATACGAATTCACCCCTCACGTTCGGTTTTCCGCCGGGCATTTGCGCGAGGAATTGATCTCGGCCGACAAGCGCAATTATACCACCTATGCCCTCTTCAGCCTCGATCAGAACGACCCCGTGTGGGGCCGTGTGCGGGTGATGCAGATGGTGAAGCTGGCCAAGGACAATATCAGCGACAACTTGCTGCAGTGGTTTCCCGATAATACCATTAGAGACGGCCAGTTGCAGCGCATCGTCGATCCGCTGCTGGCGCAGGATACATGGATCACCACCTCGTGGGTGGGCCATAATTACAACCAGGGCGGTTTGGAAACCTCAAACTACATCAATTGGGAGCGCTACGGCCAGCGCGACGACGACGCCCTGCGCGACACGGATTTCTTTTTTGGCATCGTCAATAAAGCGAGCTATCGTTACGATTTGGGCAAGTTCCAAATTGAGCCGCGCTGGAAGAGCGAATTTTTGCACCAGACCATCGGCCTGTTCACTGCCGAAAAGGAGCGGGTATTGACGGAAATTCTCAGTTTGTTGGTGGGTTTTCCGGTGCTCAACAACACTCACATCCAGGCCGGCGCCGAATACTCTTTTGCCAACGACATGCGGCGCAACAATAACGACTTCAACGGCATTGCCGGGGCGGTACAGCTCTCCAATGTGAGCGCCTATTTGGGCTACGAAGTGTCGGCGCAGGTGGGTCTCAAGGTAGACCGCCGCGATTTTAAAGGCCGCGAGGCAGAGACCTTGACCGTGGGGTTTATCACGCTCTTCGCCGGTCTGGGCAAATAAACGGGTTCTATGCGCTGGCGGAATCCGACGATCCTTGTTACTTTGCTGGCGCTTATAGCTTTTTTCTTGCGCCTGCTCTATCTCTACCAGGCGTCCGACAGTCCGTTCTTTGACGAGTCGGTGGTGGACGCCAGAAGTTATGTGGAGTACGGACGCGAATTGGCAGGGGGGGCTTGGAGTGGGCGCCCTCTGCCGTTCTGGCAACCGCCGCTCTATCCCTATTTCCTCGGTTTTATCTTTGCCGTCTTTGGCGACGGCTTGGTGCTGCCGCGCCTGCTCCAGGCGCTGGCTGGGGCGGCCACCTGTGTGGCGTTGTGGGTTTTGGGCCGGCAGGTTTTTTCGCCGGCGGCGGGCTGGTTGGCCGCTGGCATGGCGGCTATATACGGCCCTTTCATCTACTTTGAAGGCGAATTGTTGCCGACGTCCTGGGCGGTTTTGCTGGACGTCGCCGTCTTGCTGGCGCTGCTGTGGGCGGTGCGAGGACAAAGCGGTGTGCGCTGGCTGGTGGCCGGAGTGCTGTTGGGTTTGTCGGCGTTGATGGTGGCCAATGTCTTGCTCTTTGCCCCGGTGGCGATCCTGTGGGTGGCGGTCTGGCAGGGACGCATAGAGGGTGGCGATGCGGCGGTGTCTCGGTGGCAGCGTATTGTGGGCCATCCGCACACGCGTCACGTGCTCATTTTTGTTTTGGGGATCGCGCTGGTGGTGGGGCCGGTGACTTTGCGCAATCGCCTGGTCGGCGGCGAGTGGGTGCTGATTTCTTTCAATGTGGGCGCTAATTTTTACATCGGCAACAACGCCGACAGCGAGCGCACCATGGCCGCCCGTCCCGGCGAGGAGTGGTTGGAAATAGTCGAGATGCCCGAGCGCGAGGTCGGCATAACTAAGCCGGGCGCTGGTTCCGATTACCTCCTGAACAAGGGGCTGTCTTACATCGCTGGACAGCCGCTCGACTATCTGACTTTGCTGGCCCGCAAGTTTTACCTATTTTGGCGCGGCGACGAAATTCCCAGAAATCTCGATCCCTATTTTGCGCGGCAATACTCCGAGATATTGCAGGTGCTTTTGTGGAAGCGCGGGCTAGCTTTTCCCTTTGGCCTGGTGGCGCCGTTGGCCTTGCTGGGCATTGTGTATTATCTCGTCGACCGATCGAGGAGGAGCCCGGAGGGGATTCTGGTTTTACTTTTTACGGCCACCTATACGCTCTCGGTAGTGCTGTTTTTCGTCAGCGGCCGGCACCGCCTGCCCGTCGTACCCTGTCTTTTGCTTTTTGCGGCTTATGGCGCTTTGCAGTTGGCGCAATGGCGCCAGCGCCGTCTGGCCGTGGGAGCCGGTGCCCTCGTCGTTTTGCTTCTTGTAGCCAATGCTGGGGTGGGTGCGGTCGATCCCGGTCGGGCTTCGCTCGAGCACTATTCTCTGGGCGCAGTGTACGAGAGTAAAGGTTTGGAGGTCAACGCCCTAAAACATTATCGCCGCGCTGTTGAACTCGATCCCTCGTACGAACGGGCATTGTTGGGGTTGGCCAATATGTACGGCACGCGGCAGCGCTTCGACGAGGTAGTCGATACGTGGCGTCAATTGTTGAGGTACCATCCGCAGCGGCTCGACGTCCACCTGGGATTGGCAGATCTCTTCTTGCTCAGAAGCCAGTATGAGGAAGCCATAGCCGAATACATTGCCATTGTAGGGCAGGAGCCAGAGCGGGCCGATTTACAAGGCCGCCTGGCCTATGCCCACAGCATGGCTGGCCAGCTCGACCTGGCCGAGCGCGCCTATTTGAAGACCCTGGAACTGGCTCCCGATTCTTCGCTGGTCTACTACGAGTTGGGCAAACTCTACGAGGAGCGCGGCGAGCCGCAGCGGGCGGAGTGGTCCTATGGGCAGTTGTTGGAAGCGCAGGAGGAACACGTCGACGGCATGGCGCGTTTAGCCGGTTTGTTATTGGGGCGAGGCAGCGTGGAGGAAGCCGAAAGTTATCTCAAGCAGGCGCTGGGGACAGACTCCGAAAGTGTGCAGGCGCTGTGGAATATGGGAACGCTAGAATCCGAGCGCGGCGCCTATGATGCCGCCATTGGATATTTTCAAAGTATTCTTACTCGCAATCCCGAGGATCTCCAGGCGCGTCGCGCCCTGGCCCACATGTATCTCAAGGCTGGCGATAAGGAGCGCGCCGATGCCGAATACGCGCGCTATGAACGCACGGCGCGGCAGCGGCGCATGCAGCAGCAGACTGAAGAGAAGACGCAGCAGATGATGAAGGAAGTGATGCGGCAGCAGTTCGGCACGCCTTAGAAAGCCCCCGGTTTTTCCCCTTAAAGAGAAAGCTACTAGCTCTAAACCCAGTAGATCTTATTGTCGGTCATGCCGGTGAAGTGGTCGATGACGAGCCACACACCCGCCGCGGTTAACTGCCCGGCAATGAGCCCCAGGAAGAAGGGCCGGGCTTTGCGGAAGTAGGCCGGGCCGCCGTACTTGAGAATGATTAGCTTGATGAGCCAGGCCAAAAAGACGCTAAAGGAAATGTGATTGGTCAGGTAGGTGCTGGCGCTGAGCACGTAGCCCATGGGGTGCAGGGGCCACCACAGCAGGCGCTGGCGCGCCAGCATGAGTAAGGTCATAACGCCGCCCCCGATCCCGGTCGATATCCAGCCTATCAAATTGGGGCCGCGGGGCGTGGCTATTTCGCGGGCGACAAAGCGGAACGGTACCTGCGGACCGCCGCCAAAGAACCACGGCTCCAGATTAACCCCCCCGTAAGAATAACTGAGATAGAGCACCGTCCAGATAGAAGCGCCCAGGCTGATAAGGATGGCCAGCAGCATGGCCCAGAACAGGCCGCGGCGCCGCTGGTGCAGGTGTTCCTCGGCTAGTTTGAGGCCGTTGGCGCAGGAGGCCAGGACAAAGGTGCGGATGTCGGCAGCCCACACATAAGTAAAACTCAGGGCAGTGAGTGTCTGCGCCCCAAGAATAGAATTGCCCAGCCCCGAGGTGACAAAGTCGGAGGCGATGAGGGGGGCGCGGGTGGCGGCGACGCCGGCTTCGGCGACAATGCGGGTGATGCCGACAAAGAGCAGGTACATGGCAAAGAGATAGATGGGCACCACCCAGAAGGCCATGCCGATCTGCCACAGCCAGGCCCAGATGAAGAGCGTGGTGACGATTAAGCAGAGAACGGCGGCGCGGTAGGAGATGATCTCGTCAGAGTCGTCCACCTGAGGGGCGCCGACTAGGGCTTTGCGGAAAACGGCTCTGAGGTGGCGCCGTGCCGACCACAGGCCAAAGAGTACCAGCACGATCATGGCTCCCATGCCCTGGTGGGCGACGATGGGAAAACTGGCGTAGTTTAGCGTTTCGGTGCTGGTGACACCGAAAATGCCAAAAGCGCCTTCCTGGACGCGGGCGACCAAATTGAAAAACCAAATGCTGAAGGCGATGTCGAGGTTAACCAAAAAGGCAAAGCCCACCATGGGGAAACTGAGGGCGATTTGCTGAGTGGTGGTGCCGCGGAAGAGCGGCAGGGAGGTGACCAGGACGATGTCGGGCACAAAGTTGAAGTAGTTGTGCAGCGCCTGCACCGTGCTGATGAAGAAAGGTATGGCAAAACCCACCCACATGACGGGGTTTTTGAAGAAGGGATTGAGCCGCGCCGGTTTATTGCCCTCCTCGATCATGGCGATGGGCACCTGCACCAGAGGAAAGTTGAGGCGCTCGTGCTGGACCCAGGGGCGGCGCAGGATGACGGCGATGCAGATCATGGCCAGGTAGACGCAGAGAATGAGCGGGATCCACGCCAAAAGCGGGGTGGTCCAGGCGCCCCAGGGCACCGGTGCCTCCTGCGGCAGGCCTTCGTAAAAATATTTGATTGCGGCGTAATCGCTGGGTATGAGCCAGGAGGGGATGTGCGGGTGGACCAACTCGGCCCAATTGTTTTCTGGGGTGGCGTAGTAGTGGGCGCCGGCGGTGATGGGCAGCAGGTATTCGGTGAGTCCCATGGTGGGGATGGCGCAGCCGACAATGGCCATGATGTAGACGATCACCATCTCCTGGGGAGTGAGGGCGAGGCGGGGGTGGATCAGTTTGAGGCCGGTTTGGATAAAGAGCGCGAAGAGAAAAAAGAAGAAGATGGCGCCGGCGGTGCTAAAGTCGAGGGCAAAGTTCGAGCCCCGCAGGATCATATTGCTGTAGGGGGCGCCGGTGCTGATGCATAGCGTTATGAGCGAGCCGACCAGCAGCGAGCGCGGGGTGACGGCCGATTTTCCCAGGGAGTGAGTGGGCGCATCCATAAGATTGGTTCACTTAGTAAAAATGGCTTGTTAGAGGATAGGGGAGCGAGAGGTAAAAGGCAAGCTCGTATGCGGATTTGCAGTTGAGATAGTGCTCGGGCAGCTGGGCGATGGGTGGAATGCGATTGATATAGAGGGGGATATGGTCCATTTTATGAATTTGTTAATTCCACTTTACGAACTGCTATGAAGAAGGATATTCCGCGCGTTTACACGCAACATCTCGAGAGTCGCGGACATGCGGTGTTGACCGAAAAAGAAACGCTGTCGCTGCGGGCGGTGTGGGTGGGGGCATTTCTCAGTTTCTTTTTGGCCACGGCGGTGCCCTACGGCAATATGGTGCAGCGGGGGTCGCCTATGGCGCTCGACTTTAGCACGCCCGGGGCCATTTTTCTCTTTCTCGTGCTCATCGGTTTGCTCAATGTTCTCTTTAAGTCGGCGGCGCGCGACGAGCGCACGGCGGCGCTTTTGGCTGTGGGGGGACTGGCGCTCTATCTCTATCACTTTTGGCCGTTGACGGGAGTAGATATCTATGCGCCCGGCTGGCACTTTGGTTCGTTTATGGCGGCTTCGGCGCTGGCCAATGCGGTGGCGGTGCGGCGCGGGGGGAGTTTGGCGCTCAACCGCGCCGAGTTGATTTTGGTCTACGCCATGTTGCTGATGGTGTCGGCGCTGTGCACCATGGGGTTGAGCGAGAAGATCCTGCCGATGATGACGGGATTGTTCTACTATGCTTCGCCGACCAATAAATGGGCCGAGAAACTCTTTCCGCACGTGCCGTCCAGGGCGGTGCTGGTGGACGACGGCGACGGCAATAAGGCGTTTTACGAGGGGTTGGAGAAGGGGGAACGGGTGCCCTACGAGGCGTGGGTAGAGCCGCTTTTCTGGTGGGGCATTTTCTTATTTGCACTCTACGCGACCATGATTTGCGTGGCGGTCATTTTGCGGCGACAGTGGATGGAACGGGAACGGTTGGCGTATCCCACCGTCCAGGTGCCGCTGGCGATGGTACGCGGCGAGGAGGGCGGGCTGGTCAACAGTTTTCTAAAGCGCAGGTCAATGTGGGTGGGCAGTTCCATCCCGATGATTTTGGGCAGTCTGAAAGCGCTCAATTCCTACGATGCGACTTGGCCGGTGGTCGGTACTACCTGGATCATGCCGCTTTTTGGCCACCAAACGGTGCAGTTTACCGTCAGCTACGCCATGCTGGGGTTTTCTTATCTGATCAACACCAATATTGCGGCGGGTATATGGTTCTTCTATTTGTTGTCCAAGGTGGAGAAAGAGGCATTGTTGTTGACCGGACTGACCTCGGATCAACGACTGGCTTTTGGGGCCAGCGATTATCCCTTGCTGGCCTACCAGGGAGGCGGAGCGCTCATCGCCATGGTGCTGATGGGCTTGTGGATTGGCCGGCACCACTTTGGGAATGTGGTGATGAAGGCGCTGGGACGGGCAAATTACGTGGACGACGGAGACGAGATCTTGCCCTATCGCTATGCGGTGTGGGGGTCGGTGGGGGGCATGGGGGTGATGATGGGTTGGATGTGGTTGATGGGTACGCCGCTGTGGGTGGCGGTGGTTTTTATCGTTTTGGCGTTGCTGGTTTTTATCGGCATTACGCGCATTGTCGCCGAGGCTGGTCTGGCGTCGGTGCGCGAACCGATCAACGCCCCCAATCTGGTGCTGCACGGCCTGGGTTCGGAACTGGTGGGGGCGCAGTCGGCGTTTAATTTGAGCATGACTTATATTTGGGCAGCGGATTTGCGCATTTTTGTCTTGGCTTCCTGCGTCCACGCGCTTAAGCTGGTGGAGGAAATGGACCGCCGCAGCCGTCGCTATATTCTATGGGCGATCGGGTTGGCGCTGGCGCTGATCATGCGGATCGCACTGCTGATGCTG
>CAXGRO010000053.1:0-15291 GCA_964012055.1 uncultured bacterium | reverse complement strand
CCCGCCCCTGTGGCATCGACTACCGAACGCATTTCGGGAAAGTTGCTGGCCAATACCGGCAACCCGGCTATGAGGTATTCGAAGAGTTTATTAGGCATGGAATAATAGAAACTCTTGCCAGCGCCTTTAATCAAACACAATCCCAAGTCGGCCGAGCAAGTATAGGCGTGGAGTTGGTGAAAAGGCACGCGCGGGATAAAATATACCCGGTTCTCCAGCCCCGATTGTGCCACCTGCGTTTTGAGGAGACCTTCGTTGGGACCATCGCCAATGAGCACTAAGGCCGCCTTGGAAAAACCGGCTGCCGCCTCAATTTGTTCGCTCAGGCCGTTATCCGTAAGAAAACCGCCTTGATAGAGCACAATGGGGCGATCTGTTGCAAGTTGCAATTCGGTGCGGATGAGATCGCTGTCCACCGGTTCTTTAAAGTGGGGCAGATTGCGCAAGACCGCGATGTCTTCTAGGCCGTAGCGTTGCTCTAGTGCTTTGGCAATAGATGGGCTTACCGCAATGACGCGATTGGCCCGTTGAATAAGGCGGCGTTCTAGCAAAGCCCAGAACGTGCGAATGGCCGATCGGTCTACTAACGACGATTGTTCGGTCCAAAATTCGTGGGAGTCGTATACCAGCGGTACATCGCGCCTTTTGGCGGCGCGCGCTGCAGGCCACAAGGTGTCTAGATCGTGCGCGTGGTAGGCGTCGGCGTCTAAACTGATTAGGAGCTGGTAGGCGCGGTGCCAAAAGGTCGGATAAGTGAGGCGCAGAGAGCGCGTGCGGTCCACGTTAATCGCATGAACAGCAAAGTCGTCCCATCCCTGTAACGGCTCGGGACTGAAGGCAGAGGCGACAAGACTAATGCGATGGCCGGCCCGTTGCAGGGTGGTGGCTTCGCGAAAGACCCGATAGTCAAACCGCAGGTCGCCAAACACAATCATGACAATGTGCATAACAATTTGAAAGTACAAAAAAGCAGCCCTTCAAAAAAAGGGCCGCTTCGGTGAGGAAAATTTAAGAGTGTGACGACCGCAGGTTGTGATCGCGAACCGTAGCTAAGGTCTTCAAACGAGGCGGTGTGGGGAGGTATTTATTTGAAGACCCCAGTTACCCGAAAAGGGGAATCCGAGCATTACGGTACTAAATGTTCGTTCACGCTCAACGGAGCATCACACTCAAATCTTTATTTTTAAACAGTTTATAAGAAAAGACATATACGCTCTCTTGTGTGTGTGTCTTTTCTTATACTATACTATACGCGTTCAGACAATGGTTAATTTACACACACCAATGTGTGTTGTCAAGGATAAAGTGTTGTGTGTATTAGATAAACCCCCAAAGGGGATACACACTGGTGAGTGTAAATTTTTGTCTTGCCAACAGAGGTTTTTAAACTAAATTACAACTTCATGAACAGGAACGGTAAGCGAGACAAGCATAAATTTGCCGACACTATTCGAGAGGCGAGAATAGCAAGGCATCTCAGCCAGCGCGAACTGGGAGAACAAATAGGAGTTTGGAACACCTATGTAGGGCAGTGGGAAAAGGGAGAGAAAATACCGGCCGATGAAAAAATAGTAAAGCTGGCCGAAGTCCTCGAACTTGATGCCGACGAATTGCTGTTGGCCGCTTACGAAGCCAAGGCCGCGTCGGCGGAAGCGGTGGCGCTCTTCAAAAAAATGGAGCGGGCGCTCACCGACCCCGTGCTACAACACTTGCTCGCAGCCGATGAGGAACTCGACCCTAGCTTGATCGAAGCCCTGGCTGATGGCAATATCCGTGGCGCCTTACAGGACGAAAATTGGAGCGCCGTGCTGAGTCGATGTTACGGCATTAAGAAAAAGCGCGATATTCCCAGTTTGCTGGTGTTGGTGGAGGCGATGAACGACAAGCAGTGGACGGCGATGATGAATGTGATCGAAGCCATGGGCATTGAACTGCCCGATGGCTAAAGCTCAGCGCTCAGGGTGCTGGGGTGCCCGTGGCCAGACCGGCAGGAGAGGGCAGCCCCTCTCTGCTCATGAGAGTTTGCAGCACTTTTTCTCTAACAAATGGATTTGGGTCTTTTAAGGCAGACAATAAGTATTTATTGGAAAGTTTGTCTTCCATCTTTCCCAACATTTCAACGGCTTGCAGGCGTATTCCCGGATCGCGGTCTTTTAGCGCCATACCCAGAACGCGCGCCACCGATTTCTTGACCTTCCTGTCGCTGCTCTGGCTGAGAATGCCCAACAGTTTTACGCTTTGGGCGCGCACGCTCAAATCTTTGTCTTTGAGCGCCCGGGCCAGCACGGCGGTGGTGGCGATTTCTTTCTCTTTGCCGAGCAGTGGCACGTATTTGATGGGGGGCATGGTGCGCAAGCTACAACCCGCTGTTACCCAGAGAAGCAGAGCCAGCAGTCCCAGACGGGCCAAGGCTGTTTTGGCCCGGCAAAGGATAAAAAATGAGCTCGGCATTTTGTGTTTAGTTGAGGTATGCATATTCTTTTTATCGGTTGTTTGACCGAATCCTTAAACTTTAGTAAATCATTCTGCGGGAACTCTTGGTCTCTACTAAAAGTCTACCAACCGGTACCTATTAGAGCAAGCGGAAGGAGGTCCTATATCGCTTTGGAGTGCGAATATTTTGAGGAAAATATATCCGAATATTTAGATGGGGTGGTGGAAAAAGAAAAAGCTCAACTCTTGGAAGTACACGCTGCAATATGCCCGGCTTGTAGCCAGGTTCTCAGAGGAGTGCGGCAAATCCGCCTGACCATGCAGCAATGGGCTGCCGAGTCCCCTTCAGCCCGCTTTCAACTCGAACTGACCAATTCCCTCGAAAAAGCGCGGCGCCAAGGTCGGAGACGGGGCGCGCATTCGCTGGCCTTAGCTATGGCTTTGGCTGCGGCCTTGGCTATACTGCTGTGGCCCGAGCCCCACTCTACAGATTACCTTGCGCTAGAACCTGGAGAAGACCTAAAGTGGGTGCGAATAATCGAGCCGGAAAAACCTTTGGCCGATGTCTGGCAGGTGGAATTTTCCGAATTGGCCCATTCTCCATCTTACTCCCACGCCCAAGTGCGGCCGGTTTCCTTTTAAATTTGTACAGAATTTAAGCGAAGCGGGGTCGTCTAATTGTGCGGCAGGCGAAATTCGCCGCGATCGATGGCCTGTTCTAATTCGCGGTGGAATACGCTGTCGAGAAACGTGGTAACTTTCCACCCTTCGGGCTCGCGAATAAAATAAAAGAAGGGCGATGCTCGGGAGGAGTCGAGGGTAGAGGAATCGAAGAGCAAATAACCGATGCGTTGGTTGATGAGGCGTTCTTCGATTATTTCTCGCCGCAACTCGCTTTCGACTGCCGCATCCCCTTTTTGGCTCCACTCCTGTTTCCAGGCGGCAAAATCCCCTTTGTACACGCCCGTTTTATAACTGATACTGAGACACGTCCAGAGCAGGTCAAAATCTTTCGCCGCAAGGGCTTGTTGGCGCGTTTTAAAAGTGGCGTAGGGCGAAGAGAAAGGCCCTGATGTCACCTCGTCTTCTCCGCAACCGACGGAGAGAGAGGCCAGGAGACTTAGAAAAAAGAGGGATGAAATAGGATTGAGATGAAGAAGGGAAGAAAAACAAAATTGACGGGACATGATATTTACGTAGACGAAAACAGTAGCGCCTTACTCACTTTTGCCCGTCCGCTGCTCGATTTCGTCGCGCAGTCGGGCTGCCTCTTCGTACTCCTCACAGAGCACGGCTTGCTGCAGGCTCGCATATAACTGCTCCACATCGTTTTCATCAACAGCTGTCGCAGTCGCCGGTTCCTCCAGAGGAGGATCGTGCGGTACTACTGCGACCTTGGGTGGGGCGGCATCCTCCGTCGCTTCGTCCGCCGGAGCAATCTGGGGGTCAAATTCGTAAAAACGCGCCATAGTGAGCTCCATTTCGCTTTCGTCCTCCAGAGGCTCCAGGCCGGCCTGTTCGAGCAACTGAGAAGAAACAAAAATGGGGGCACCGGTGCGCAAGGCCAGTGCTACGGCATCGCTGGGCCGCGAGTCGATGTCGTGAAACTGGTGGCCTTTTTCAATGGTCACCTTGGCGTAGTAAATTTGTTTGCGCACCGCGTGGATGACGACCTGTTGTACTGCCACCGCCAGATCGTCGAGCATAGAGTTGAACAAATCGTAAGAAATGGGGCGGGGCGGCGTTTCGGAGATAAGTTCCATGTGGATGGCACTGGCTTCAAACTTGCCGATGGCAATGGGGAGCAGACGCCCCTGCTCAACGTCTTTTTCACACAGCCACATCAGGGGGCGATCGGGCGATAAGTAAGGACTGACTTTTGCTACGGCAACCTCGACGATAGATGTATCACCCATGGAGCATTTTCCCTTTAAAAGCTGGGGTTTTCGGCTATGCCAGTTGATTAATTGCGTCGCGCAGACGAGCGGCCTCTTCGTACGCCTCTTCGGCTACAGCGCGCTCGAGCATGCGTTTAAGTTGGTCGAGTTGATCGACGTACTCGGCTGGGGCCGGGACTGTTTCGGATTGGGCGATGGGCTCGCCCTCTACTGGTGACGAATCCGCTGAGGACGCAACCTCTGGGAGCGTCGCATCGGGCACGGAAGGAGCGGTGTGCTCCGGCTCTTTGGACGCCGATGTTTCGGGAGCGGATTCGACCTCAGCGACCTCGTTCGCTTCTTCAAGAATGGCCTCAGAGGCAAAGACAGGGGCCCCCATGCGCAAGGCCACTGCAATGGCGTCACTGGGCCGCGAATCGAGGACGGTGACTTTGCCTGTTTCGTCGCGCAAGTGAACTTCGGCAAAGTAGGTGTTTTCGTGTAGTTCGGTTATTTCCACCTTGATTACGCGGGCGTCTACCGCATGGAGAATGGATTGAGCCAGGTCGTAGCTGATGGGCCGTGCAGGGTTTTTTTGATTGTGTACCATAAAAATGGCCAGTGCTTCAAACTGGCCAATGACAATGCGCAAATGGGCGGAGCGGTCTTTTGCTTTCAGTTCGACCTGAGGGTAGAGCGAGCCAGACTTGGTAAAGACGGCGCTGATTTCCATTTCGACGGTTTGCTGTCTTTGTGGATTTGCTTTCATAGGATGAACCTAATGTAAAAACGTTGATAGCCATTTGTGCAGGAAGCAACTCAGTGGAAATATAACACCGTCGCGAAGGCGGTGTCAACCGAACCGTCTCCCATTTATAGATCGGAATGTTGGCCGTTTTCCTCCAATTGTTGTTGCAGGGCCTCCAGGCGTTGGCGCAGAGTGCGCTCGCGCTTATAGAGCCGCACCAAGAAGAGATAGAAGACAATCCAGATGGCATTGTAAGCGGCAAAAAGGTAGGGAAAATTGTCCACTTCAGGTTCCTTCCGTAGGCGATTCAGAGGATATGCGCTGTTCCAGGTGCGCTACGGCATGGGCGATGCGCTCCAATTCCACCCGCCGTCGCAGCAAATAAGCAAAGAGTAGGAAGATAGCGACAAAGCACAGGTAAAGCGTGTGCTCCATCGCCGGAATCAGGGTGTTTTCGGTGGGGTGGAGCTGGTGTTGGGGCGACCACAAACGCACGGAATAGTGTACCAGGGGCACGTTGGCAAAACCGCAGATGCCCAGCACGGCGGCGAAGCGCCGAGTCTGTTCAGATGGGTTGCCGTAGGTCCGTACCATGAGGTAAGCCACGTAGGTGGTAAACATGATTAACATGGAAGTGAGGCGCGGTTCCCAGCGCCAGTACACCCCCCAGATGGGTTTGGCCCAGAGGGGACCGGTTGTGAGCATAATGAGGGAGAAAGCCACGCCCAGTTCGGCAGCGCTAACGGCGATGTGGTCCCATTTGACGGCGCGCGTGCGCAGGTATTGAATGCTGGACAGGCAAACGATAAAAAACGCCAGGTAAGCCGACATGGCCGAAGGCACGTGAAAGTAGAAAATGCGCTGCACGATGCCCATTTGTTTTTCGGTGGGCACGTACATGAATACGGCGCAGAGTGCCAGGGGAATAAGCAGTAAGATAAGGGCGGAATGGACGCGGGAAAGCATAGGTTTTATTCCTCAATAACGAATTCAAACAAGAGGAAGGACAGAGTGGTAAAAACTACAGTGTACACACCAAGCATTTGCAGGTGGACGTAGAGTTTATCGTGCTGATTTTGCGCCAAAACGGCCGCCGTGCCCGCCACGCAGGAGAGCAGGGCCGGCAAAATAAGCGGCAGTAATAAGAGCGGCAAGAGCAATTCGCGCAGGCGCATATTATTTGACATGGCGGCGAAAAGCGTGCCCACGGCGGCCAGGCTAGACGAGCCGAGTAGGAAAACCAGCAGCAAAGGCCATAAATAAGATCCTATGGATAGATTAAAAAAGAGAGCGAAAAAGGGCAAACTGAGCAATTGTATTGCCAATAGAAAAATCAGATTGCCCAACATCTTTCCCAAGTATAAAGCACTGCGATCCCCCGGAGCTAAGAGCAACCCGTCCAAAGAGCGGTTCTCGCTTTCGGCGGCAAAGGTGCGGTTGAGGCTGAGCAGGCTGGCAAAGACGTAGGAAGACCACAGTACTCCCGGGCCGATCTCGTGGAGGGCGGCGCCGCCCAACTCAAAGGAAAAATTAAAGACCAGCAACACCAGCAAGACGAAGAACACCATAGGGCTGAGTCGCTCTTTGGTGCGCCATTCGGCGCGCAAATCTTTGTGCAAGATAGCGGCTGCGCGGTAGTAGAAACTCACAGGTCTTCGTCCCCCCGGTAAATCGACTCAAACGCATCCATATTTCCGCGCCACGGCCCCCCATAGGTGGCACGCCCCCGCTGCAAAATGACCAGGTAGTCCACCAAGTGCAAAACCGTTTCCGGTCGGTGTGTCACTACCACCACAGTGTAGCCCTGTTGTTTAAAATGCGCCAATTGATTTCCCAGATAGGTCACCGCGCTGGCGTCCAGTCCGGTAAAGGGTTCATCAAAGAGCAACAGCGAGGGTTGGTGCAAACAGGCTCTGGCCAGGGCCAGGCGCTGCTTCATGCCGCGCGAAAAGTTGCCTACCCGATGGTGCTGGCGCGCTGCCAGCCCCACCTGGTCTAGCATCTCGTCAACGCGGGTCTGGCGCTGTGGCAGGGCGTAGAGCCGAGCGTAAAACAGCAAGTTCTCGCGCGCCGTCAAATCGTCGTAAAGCAAGGTGTGGTGTGCCAGCAGGCCAATGGCAGCGCGCGCCGCCGCGGAAGTGTGGGGTTGCTGGCCCAAGATTAGAACGCGCCCCTTACTGGGTTTGCACAGGCCGGCCAGCAGGCGCAGCAAGGTGCTCTTGCCCGCCCCATTGTCGCCGACCAATAAGACAAAGGCACCCAGGTTGACGCTTAAATCGATCGGTGCTAGTCCCCAATGGGTGTCGTACTGTTTGGCGGCCTGTTGCAGACAAATGGCCTCAGCCACGCTCATCGCGTTCTTCCAAGAGGAGGTAGAGGGCCAGTGCCTGATCCATCAGGCGTGCTCTCTCGTCCAAGTAGTGACGCTGATTGGGTCGGTCGCCGTAGGCGTCGTTGAGCCGGGCCAACTGGCTCAAGACGTCATCGCGTTGGCGGCGCAACACGTCGTCGGAGGCCTCCAGGTCGGCCGTTTGGTGCGGTGCGGGTAGGCGGCTGAGAACCAGTACCAGCAAGGCGCTGCTCAGCGCGCCGCCCAGTGCTACCCACTTGAGTAACCAGCGTGTCGCCCGGGGCAGCGGCAGTGGGATCAGGGCGCTCTGTCCCGGCTGTACGCCCACCAATTGCAGGTGGCGATATGTCTGGTCGTGAAAGGCCACTTCGCCCAAATCGGCGAACGGCGGGGATGCCTGGACGTCGCTGGGCTGAATGAGCACGTTGAGCACATCGGTTGCATAGGTCGCCGCGTAGAGATAGCCTTCGTCGAGCCGGCGCGGATCTAGATCAAAGGAAAAGCCTATCTGCGAAATGCCGGGCGGTAAGGGCCGGTTGTCAAAGAACTGCCCGGGATTGGCTGGCGCCAGGCCGCCGTCCTGGTTGCGCAGATTGAAGAGGTCTGTGGGCAGGGCAAATTCGGTCACCCGGCGCTCCTGCCCCTGGCCGCGGCCCACGTAGGTGCTGTCTCCCCGGTTGTCTACCTGTACCAGATGTCCCACGTTGACGCTGGCCGTCCCCAGACTTATGACCAGGTCGTGGTGGGCAATGCGTACCTGCGCGTCGGAGGTGGTGGGTTCGTACACTTCCAGAATAACTTGATTGTATTCCCCCACCTGCAAGACCGACGTGGGATAGAGCGCATCGCGGTAGGATGCCGTCAAAACAAAGCGCAGACCCGGCGTGATAAAAGGACCAGAAAAGGCAAAATGCCCCTGTGCGTCGCTCTGCTTGCTCAAAATCTCGCTGAGCTGTCCGTCCTGTTCAACAAAGAAGGTGACTGTCGCGTTGGCAATGCGGGTTTCGCTGAGCGGATTGAGGACGTACCCCTGTACGGTGTCGGCCGCCAACTCGCTAAAGACCAGCAAAACGGTCGAGAACAAATACCCCCAATAGCGCATGGATTTCAGCCCGTTGCGGCAAAGGGCGTGCCGCACTGAGAGCAGAAGCGGTCCTGGGGCTGGCGCTGCGCTTTGCACGAGGGGCATTGGGCCGACGCCGCAGTCGTTTGCCGCAGCTTATGGACGTCTGCTTCGATGCGACTTTGCAGGGCCGTACTGTCGACCTGGCCGTTCAATTGATCCACCTCTTGCAGCACGTGCAGCGCATCGCGCTCCAATTCGGCACGCAGCAGTTGGTAGTCTTCCTCGTCCAGCTTGCCCGTACTGCGGTCGAATTCCAGTTCTTTGATGGAGGCGTAGAGCTGTTCTTTGCGCTCCAATAAATCCTTGGCCGGAAGGGTAGAGGAAGAAGGCACACTCGACGCCCGGCGGCGTGCGGCGAAGAGGGGATAGCCGATGTACATAACTAATACGCCCAAAAGGGCAGTGCAGGCTATGGGTATGACGTAGTCCACGATATTGTTCTCAGTCTGCCTCGTAGTTATCCAGTTCGCGGCGCAAGCGGTCGGCGTAGTCTCCCTGCCCTTGCCCTGTGGCGGCCGATTCGGAATCGCCAGGCGCAGACTTCTGACTGCGGCGCCAGCTGACCAAAACGGCGCGCAACACGACCACCCCAAAGATCAGCAGGGCGAAAGGGGTGAGCCAGGCCACCAGGTTAAATCCCTCGGCCGGCGGCGCCGCCAAAACCATGCTGCCGTATTCGTCAATGAGCCGGGCGATAATTTGTTCTTTGCTTTGGCCCGCGTCCAACGCCTGGCCAATGTCCTGGCGTTGTTCTTCGGCAAAACCGCATATGCAAGAGGTCAACGACTCGTGGTTGCAGGTGCCGCACAGGCAAACCAGTTCCTGAGTTACTTCTTTGAGTTGCTCCGGGGTGGCCGCCGCTACGGCCCGGCTCAGCGCCCCCAGCGTCAGCAGGCCCCACAGCAGTACAACTCGCCTGGACGGCAAAGGTCGACAGCGCATTTTAGGACCGCACTCGGCTTAAGTCGCCGACGGGCAACCCCTGGGCCGTGCGCCGGTCCAACGCCGCCAGGCGCCGGTCGCGGGAGGAGGGCCACATGCACCACAGCGCGCCCAGGACAAAGGCGATACAGCCGGCCCAGACCCAATTGACCAGCGGGTTGATATAGACTTTAAATTTGGCGCTGGAGTCTTCGGGGTCCCACCCCACCAACACCAAATAGAAGTCTTCGCGCCAGGAAGCGTAGACCGACACTTCGGTGGTGGGTTGTTCGGCGTTTTTGTGAAAGTGGCGCTGGGGCAGCAAGGTGCTGAGAAATTTCTCGCCGCGCGCCAGCGTTACAGCCGCGGCCACCACACCGTAGTTGGGGTTTTCGCTTTGCGCCAGGGTTTCGTAGGTCAAGCGGTATTCGCCGACGTCGGCGCTGGCGCCCGGCATCAGCGTGACGTCGCGCTCGATGGTAAAGGCCTTTCCTGTAAAACCTACAAAGAGCATGACTAGGGACAGGTGCACCATGTAACCGCCAAAGCGCCGCCGGTTTTTTTGGCAGAGCCGATACAGGGCCACGCCGTACGATTCCGCCGTGCTGTGCTGCCGCGCCCGGGTGCCGCGATGAAATTCGCCCGCCGTGGCCAGCGCCACAAAAGCGCAGAGCGTCAGCGAGACCAGGGCGTACCCGTCCCGCACGCCCATAACCGCGCAGAGTCCGCCAAAAATCAGCCCCCCAGCGATGGGTACAGTAAAATTCTTCTTGAGACTTTCCGTAGAAGTGCGGCGCCAGGCAAAAAGCGGTCCGGCGCCGGTGAGCAGAAGCAGAATCAGACCGATAGGTACGTTGACCTGATTAAAAAACGGCGGCCCGACGGTAATTTTCTCGCCGGTAAATGCCTCGGAAATGAGCGGGAAGAGCGTGCCCCAGAGCACGGCAAAGAGCATGCCCAGCAAAATCCAATTGTTTAACAAAAAAGCCGTCTCGCGCGAGGCGAACGACTCCAACCGGCTTTCGGCCTGCAATTCTTTTTTGCGGTACAAGATCAGGCCCAACGAGAGCAGGGTGACCACCGTTAGAAAGACCGCAAAGAAGGGACCGACGTTGGATTTGGCAAAGGCGTGGACCGACGATATGACTCCGGTGCGCGTAATAGAGGTGCCCAAAATGCAGAGAAAATAGGTTAGCAGTACCAGCACCATATTCCACATTTTGAGCATGCCCTTGCGCTCCTGAATCATGATTGAGTGCAAGAACGCCGTGCCCGCCAACCAGGGCATGAGCGAAGAATTTTCCACCGGGTCCCAAGCCCAGTAGCCGCCCCATCCCAGTTCGACGTAGGCCCATTTGCCGCCCAGCAGCAAACCGGCCCCTAAAAAAGTCCAGGGAATGAGCATCCAACGTCGGCAGGCGTAGAGCCAGTTGCGGTCCAATTGGCCGCTGATCAGGGCGGCAATGCCAAAAGCAAAGGGCACGGACATGCCGATCATGCCGACGTAGAGCATGGGCGGGTGGATGGCCATGTAGGGGTGTTGCAAAATGGGATTGAGCCCGTTGCCGTCGGCCGGTGTAAAAGGCAGGCGCACAAACGGGTCGGCGGCAAAGAGATTGAGCAAGGCAAAAAAGAACGACGTGGCCGTTAGCGTGGCCACGGTATAGGGCATGAGCGGGCGATAGCGGTGGCGGTTGACCAGGACCACAGCGGCGGTGTAGAGAGACAGTATCCAGCCCCAGAACAGCAGCGAGCCATTCTGCCCGCCCCACAACGCCGATATGGTATAACCTATGGGCATGGCGCGGTTGCTGTTTTCGGCCACGTACTCGACCTGGAAGTCGTGGGTCAGCAAGGCGTACCACAAGCCGGCGACCGACACGGTGAGCAAACCGCACAGGGCCAGGGCGGCGTTTTCGCCGCTGCGCACCAGGGCCAGGTTTTGCTGGCGTCCACCCATGGCCGCAGTGGCCACCGCGTACCCCGCCGTGACTAGGGCGAGGCAGAGTGCAAAATAACCGAGATCTACCATGATGTTTTACGAATGGGGATAGGGGGATGCACCGTTTGCAAGGCGGGCCAAATCAACTGTCGGCCTTTCCCGCTTGCATGGCCTGGACGTGTCCTTCATAACTCTGGCCTTCGTACTTGGACGGGCATTTGGCAAAAACGACCTGCGCCTCAAAGAGGCTGTGCGCCGAATTGTAGCGGCCTTCCAAAACCACCTGCGATTCATCCCTAAAGGTGTCGGGCAAAACGGCGTTGCCAGTGTAGCGCACCTGCAAGGTGTGCTGGCCGTCGGTAATGGAGAATTCGGGCCGGTGGCGGTATTTGTCCCATTTGATCGAGCCGGGCACCACTGTGCTGCCGCCTAACTGTATGCGTTGATCGTCCCAGGTGTTGGTGCCGATCTTCTGCGACAGGGTGTTCAGCGTGAGGTGGGTGGCGGTGGGTTCTTCAAAGCCGCGCACCAGGAGGAAAACCAGCCCGGCGGCAATCACCAGCGCGCCCAGGGTGAATTTGTATTTTTGCATGAATTGGCCCGTTCCTTAAGAAAACGTGTTTTGGCATGGCGGTATAGGGCAGCAGTGGTTCGTTAAGCCGCCTAGAATTTGGTTAATTTTCCACTCTTTTGCAAATAAAGACGACGTGTTTATCGGCCAGGCGCGTGGCTATGAGCGTTACGGCGTTTTGCCCATCTGCAATTTTTAATTGGCGGCGCAGTTCATCGCTTTCGAGGGGAAAGCGGCGCTTTTTTATTTCGTTTGGATACATGTTCTCGCCAAGCAGAAAACGGCGCAGGCACTTGAGATGGAACGGCAGGCAGGTCAACACCTGGTAGGCGCGGGCAAAGGGCGTACACTGCAATGTGTCGCCGCTCAAGTAGGCGATGTGGGGGTCGAGCTTCCAGGCGTCGAGCCGCCGGGCCAGCGCATCGATTAAGTGGGACCGCACTACGGCCGGGTTGGGGTCGTAGACAAAATTGCCCGCCGGACCGATGCCTACGGGCTGCGTTTGGTCTTCTGTAAGCGTGTGGCCGCCGGGCAAAACAGTGGCCCGGCGCGCCGCGGTGGCCAGCCTGCCAAAGTAGAGTACGGCTTCGCGACATTGTCCCGCCGCCGAAATGAATTCTATTTCGCAGTTGGCAGGCAATTCGCTCTCGTTGATGCCCGGGGTGACTTTGATCGCTACATTGGGAATCGATTGACGTATTACCTCAACGTGCCCTAGCGGTGGAGAATAGGCGATGCCCCGCCGGGTACGGCGGTTGTGCTGGCGCCGTGCCGGGTCTAGGAAAACTACGTCGGCGCGCGGTCGCAAGGTGCAAACGTCGGCCTGGATAAAGCGGACGTTTGCCAGGCCGGCGGCCGCCGCGTTGAGGCGCGCCATTTCTAAGCGCGTGCGGTCCAACTCCACGGCGCACACCCGCGCCCGAACGCCCAAGGCCAGCAGATCTCCGCCAATGCCGCAGCACAAATCCAGTACTGTATCGTAGCCGTCCAGGCGCGCCGCCCGGTAATGCGCAATTTCTTCGCGCGTGGCCATCTCCAGGCCCTCGGGGTCGAAGAACATGCAGTCGGCCAGGGCAAATTTTCGCGTGCTTTTGAGCGTAGCTATAGTAGGGCCAGGGCGGCGCGGCAGTATGGGGCCGGGTAGTGGGCGCGCAGTTTTTCTTGGATTTGCAATTCGTTGCCGGTTTCTGCGGCGGCTTGGGTTAGCAGGTTGTGGCCGGGGTGGTGCGGAAGAAAGTTAGGGCGTCGAGGGTTATGGGGTGCATGGTTGACGGGGTTGGGGTGGTTGACGGGGGTTTGGTGACGCCAGAGAGTGGGAGAGCTGGCAGGAGTGGAGGGCGCAGCGTGTGGATTTCAATACTGCTCCAAAAGCCGAGCCTCAGTCATAAGTAAATGGCATCGCCTAGCCGCGGATTGCCTTCGTTTCGATACACCATCCAATTACTCCACTTCCAGATACTTGGGAAAGGTCGTCAAATTTTCGCACCCGTTTTCCTGTACCACCACCACATCTTCTATGCGGACGCCGCCCAAACCTCGGTAGTAGAGACCGGGTTCAACCGTTACCACGTGATTTTCTTTCAGCACCCCAGGGCGCGGGCCAATGCTGGGGGCTTCGTGAATTTCCAGGCCCAGGCCGTGGCCGGTGCTGTGGAAAAACCCCTGCATATAACCGTCTTTCTCACCCGTTTCGTAGCCTTCTGCAGCAAAGAGATCTTTAATGGCCTGGTGAATATCTTTGCCGGCGACGTCGGCGCAAATGCGCTCCAGGGCCAGCTGCTGGCCGCGCAGCACGACGTCGAAGAGGGTTTTTACTGCCGAAGGGGCTGGGCCTTTGACAAAGGTGCGCGTGAGGTCGCCGTAGTAGCCGCTGGCGGCGCGCGGAAAAATGTCGATGATGATGGTCTCGCCGGCGCGCAGCGGCCCGCTACCCTCCTGGTGCGGATCGCAACCCTGCTCGCCGCCGGCGACAATGGTGTGCTGGCCAACGCAGTCCAGTTCCATCAGGCGCAGGTGGATGCGCTGGCGCAGACGCTCGGAAGTGAGCACCTGGCCGTCTAGGTAGAGCTGCCCGTCGTCGCCCACCGCGGCGGCGCTTAAAGCCTCTACCGCCGTCTGCATGCCTTCTTCGGTCGCCCGCATGGCCCGGCGCAGGGCGTCAATTTCTTCGAGGGTTTTGATCTGACGCTGGGGAAAGAGCGGTGCGCCAGCCACTTCGAGCACGATGCCGGCCTGGCGCAGGAAATCGGCCGTGGCCAGGGGAAAGTCGGCCGGTACTTTGAGGCGCGCCAGCCCGCGGTCCTGCAGAAACGCCAGCAAGATGTCGTGGGTACTGGGGCGCTCCACCCCCTGCTGGCGCAATTGATCTTCGTAGTGGGAGGCGGCCTGCACCAGGTCCACCTGCGCCTGCAAGCGCGCGCGGTCCAGCTCCAGGTCGCGGGCCATAAGGAGTTTGCCGGCCCGGGTCCACAGGAAGATAAACGGGTCTGGGGCGCGAAAACGCGTGGCGTAGTAGAGATCCTGATTGCGGTCGCTGTCGGCGCTGATGAGCAGCGCATCGGCGTCGCCCAGATCAAAAGTATGGTCGCTCATTGCGGCATTCTCAAGGCGCGCATTTCAATGCCCTTATTCTGGCGCCAAAGCCAGAACAGGGCCGACTCGCCGTCCTGTAGTTGGGAGATAAACTGCATGAACTCGACGAGGGAGGTGATGCGCTGTTGGTCGACTTCGGTGATGACGTCGTGGATGGAAATGCCCTTGGCCGCCGCCGGTCCGTCTGGATCGACCTCGGTGACGACCACGGCGTGCTCGTCGCCGGCAAACCCCAGTTGGGCCGCCACCTCGCTGCTAAAGCCCAGCTGCGAAGCCTGGGTGGGCGTCAGATCCTGGACCGCAAATCCGAGGCGGGAGACGCGCTCTTGTCCCCGAGCCAGCAGCAGGTCTTGCTCGCGCTCGCCCAGGCGCACGACGGCCTCAATTGTGGCGCTGCCGCGCAATAAGGTGAGGTTCACTTCGTCGTCCGGGTCCATGCCGTAGATCAGCGTTTGGACCTGATTCGAACGGTTTACCGGGCGGCCTTCGACGCGCAAAATCACGTCGCCGGGGCGCAGGTCGGCGGCGGCGCCCGGGCCGCCGACGCTGTCGATGTAGACGCCGCGGGGAAGGTCCAGTGCCAGTCCTTTGTCGACAATGAGCCGCTGATCCACGGTTTTAATCGACACGCCCATGTAGCCGCGCACGATGCGGCCGTGGGTCAGCAGGTCGTTTAGGGCCTCGCGGGCCAGGTTGCTGGGCACGGCCAAACCGTAGCCCATATAAAAACC
>CAXGRO010000052.1:0-15328 GCA_964012055.1 uncultured bacterium | reverse complement strand
GCTTTTTTCAACCCCTTTCTACAAAATTGGACCTTTTTAAGACGGCTTCTTACAATGAATCGGGCTGGCATCTGGTCAAGTCAAAATAGATGGTCTATATTCAAACGCCCTAAAACAGAGGAGTAAACATGGATCTATCGCCATTCAGTCTGGCCGGCAAACGCGCTCTGGTCACGGGGGGCGGGCGCGGCATTGGGGCCGCCTGTGCCCGGGCTCTCGCTCAGGCCGGCGCCGAAGTAGCCGTTGTCAGCCGCACGGCTTCCCAATTGCAGAAAGTAGTGGACGACATATCAGCCCGCGACGGCCGGGCCTTTGCCCTTCCCGCCGCCCTAGGCACGGCAGAAGGCATTGACTATTTAACTACAGAAATTTATCAAAGATGGGACGAAATAGACATATTGGTAAACAACGCCGCCATCAGCCCCATCTTCAAACGCAGCACTCAGGTCGCCGACGAAGAATGGCGCCAGATTTTACAAGTCAACCTCGACAGCACCTTCCATTTAACCCGCAACATCGGCCGCCGCATGGTAGAACGCCAAAGCGGCGCAGTGGTCAATATGACATCCATTGGCGCCGTGCGAGCCCTGCCGCGGCTAGCGCCCTACTCGGTAGGCAAAGCCGCCCTCGACCAACTCACCCGCGTACTTGCCGTCGAGTGGGCCACAGCTGGGGTACGAGTAAATGCAGTAGCCCCCGCCTATATCGAAACGGCTATGACCGAAGGCGTGCACGAAAACGAGCATTTGCGCCAGCAAATTGAGGACCGCACCCCCATGGGCCGCTTTGGCCAACCCCAAGATGTGGCCTGGGCCGTAGTCTTCCTCGCCTCAGACGCTGCCTCGTACATAACGGGACACACCCTCTTTGTCGACGGGGGTTGGACCAGCCTATAGTTATTTCACGCCAATGGCCAGGCGCGCCAGATCTTTGCAGCGCTCCACATCGTAATCGCGCAAGATAGTTATTTTTTGCGCCTCCAATGAACCTTCGGCGTGTATGGCAAGTAGCTCGTTGTAACCGCCAAAGGTCGAGGCGGTTAAATCGCGCACCAGATTAAAAGCGCGCAAGCGGTCTTCTGTGGACACCCCTTGCACACCGCCCAAAAAGCGTTCTATATAGGGTCGCGTCTCGTCGCTGGCAAAGTCGAGCTCATCTGGCCCGGTAACCACCAAGCCGCCGGCAATGTCTTGCACCCAGGCCACTGCCTGGTGATAATTGTTGGCGAAGTGGTACTTCGCCAAATTGGTATATATGATATTCGGCACGGCCAGGCCAAAATCGGTGGTGCGGCAGTCAAAAGCCGCCGCCCGGGTTAAACCGCGCACCGTTTCGGTATAGGTGATCAATTTGGTAATTTTCTCGCGCACATGGCTGGCCTTCTCAATGCCGTTGTATTGGGCCAATAGCGCCGCCGCCCCAATGAACAAATCGCACAATGGTGGTTTGTACGACACGGCCGTGTAGCGATGAAATTCCACAAAGGTATTGGCTAAAAAACCGGCGCCCTGCCATTCCCCTTTTAGAAAAACGCGCTCGTAGGGCACAAATACGTCGTCGAAAATGGTCAACGTATCAATCATGCGATGTTTGGAACTGACTGGGTGGTGAAACTCGCTGGCCGGCGGCGAGCCAAAGGGACTGGCAATCAGTTTAACACCTGGCGTATTGACCGGCACGGCGAACGATACGGCATACTCCGCGTCTTCTTCTTTTATTGCCCTGGTGGGCAAAACGATGAGTTCATCTACATAAGGTGCACAAGTGGTGTGGGCTTTGGCGCCGCGCACCACAATGCCGTCGTCACGCTCTTCCACAATGTGGACGTAGTAGTCGGGATGCGCCTGCTCGGAGGGCAAGAGGCTCCGGTCGCCCTTCACATCGGTCTGCGCCACTGCCAGGCAGCGGTCTTCTTTTTTGCAGTATTCGTGAAAGGCCTTAACGCGGCTGTTATATTGCGTGCCCGCTTTCTCGTCCACCACTCGGCTAACCAAATCGAGGGCAAAAAGGGCATCGGTACCGATCTCTTTTATTAACAATACGACCGCCCCCCCCAGGCGCGTTGACAATTCGATCATTTCGCGGCGCTTGAGCAAATCTTCGGTGCCGGAGGGCGATTTAAAATAGCGGCTACAAAGCTCGCCACTGTCCTCGTCTTCCCAGGCAAACAACGCCTGGTGCTCGGGATCTTCGGCCAGATCAAAATCCAGCGCCACGTGCGAAACGGCTATGCCCAAATCGTCGTGCTCCGCCACGTTGCCAATCTGCTCTCCGCGGTAATAGATGACCCGCCCGTCGTCCAGGCCGGCTTTGTACTCAGCTACACTGCGCAATCCCATCGCGTTTTCTCCCTTTAATTCCTTAGAGGTTTACCCGTTTTCAACATGTGATCAATGCGCGCCCGCGTCGTTTCTAAGCCAAATAGGTGGAGAAATGCCTCGCGCTCCAAATTCAGCAAATCCTGTTCTTCTACCTCAGCGATGGCGTCGCCGCCGCACACAACGCGTGCCAAACTTTGGCCGACAGTGCGGTCGTGCGCACTCAAACGCCCGGCCGCCACTTCTCCGTCCAGCCATTGCTCCAGCGCCTCTCTGCCGGCCGCCCCAGCCACGCTCACGGGCTTTTTTTCCGGCGGCGCATACCCTTGCCTCAGTTCCTTGGCTTCATGCAAAGCGCGCAATACCAGCGTCGATTCGTTCATGGAAATGTCGTCGTCGCTGCTTAACAGCAACCACTGGCGCGCCTGCAGTGCATTGTCGGCAATGCCGCCGGCGAGTATCGTTTTAAAACCTGGCTCGATTGCCGCCCCCAAACGGCGTGCCATTTCCTTACATCCGCCGCCGCCGGGAATAAGTCCCACCCGCGTTTCCACCAATCCCAACCGCGACTCCGCCGCCACCACGCGTCGATCGGCGGCCATACACAATTCACACCCCCCTCCCAGGGCCACTCCCCGGGGCGCCGCGACTACGGGAAAAGGGGCATAGCGCAAGGCCATAATGGCATCTTGAAAAGCGCGCACAAAGTCGTCTAGACCCTGCCAGTCGCCCACTTCGGCGAGGCCGGCCATAAAGGTGAGGTCTGCCCCGGCCGTAAAGAGGTCGCCGGCGCCGTAGAGCACTAAGCCAGACAAGCTTTTGTGCGCTACTACTTGCTGAATAGCTTCTAGGGTTTGCGGCCGCATGACATTCATTTTGCCCTGCATAACCAGCACGCCCAAATCGTCTTCCATTTCTATCAGGTAAGCACACTCATTACCCAACGCGGCCGTAGAAGCACTCAACCGGCGCGCTATTTTTTCCCCGGGATCGGGGACCACTTCGGCTATCAGACCCGAACCCGGGTTAAAGACTTCCGTCTGTCCGTCTTTTTGCGAATAGAATTGCCGGTGCCCCGCATCTAAAAGCTGACGCAGCAATTCGGGGACAAAGTCCATGCGCTGGACCACCTCTTCCACCCCCAGCAGATCCATCAACTCAAACGGTCCCGCCTCCCAGTTAAAACCCCACTTTATGGCCCGATCAATCTGCACCAGGTCTGCGGCAATTTCACCGGCGTGCTCGGCGGCATAAGTCAGCACCCGAAGCAAGTGGTCACGAGCGAAACAGCCTGGCCTACTTTCGTCCTCCCACAGCACTTTTAAGCGGGCGCTCAGCCCCCCGCACGTCTTTACCAATTCCCCAATTTGAGCAGGGACCAACGGGCGAAAGGTAAAATTCGCGAGGTCGAGGGCTTCGATACCTTTTTCGGTTTTGCGATAAAACCCCGCCTTGCTCTTCTCCCCAAACAAACCGGCATCCAGCATGCCTTCAACAAAAGCTGGCGGCAAGAAGATATAGCGCTGCTCATCATCAGTGAGTTTCTCATAGCCCGTGTGCGCCACGTGCACCAGGGTGTCCAAACCAATCAGGTCGCTCAGACGCAAGCTGGCGCTGCGCGGCCGCCCCAACAGCGGACCGGTGAGCGCGTCCACTTCTTCGACGCCGAATCCTTCTCGCTGCATGGCGTGCAATATGTCCATGAGTGCAAAGACGCCAAGGCGATTTGCAATAAAGTTGGCCGTGTCGCGCGCTTCCACTACCCCTTTGCCCAAACGATCTTCAATAAAAGACCGCATGCCCACCACCAACTCGGGCTGCGTCGTAGGTCCCGGAATAATTTCCACCAGCCGCATATAGCGCGGCGGATTAAAGAAATGCACGCCCATAAAACGCCTGGCGAACGCCTCTCCCCTGCCAGCGGCGATCTCGGCAATGCTCAACCCCGAAGTATTTGTACTTATTACGGCCTGCGGTTTGAGATGCGGCTCTACCTGGTTTAACAAAGCCTGCTTTATTTGCAGATCCTCAACAACGGCCTCTACAACCCAGTCTACTTGCGCCAATAAATCCACATCGGCAAAACTGCCCGTCTGCACCTGCTGGGCCAGGGCCGGAAGAAAAAAGGCGGGAGGACGGCTTTTTAACGCGCGCTGCAACCCCGCCGCAGCGGGCAGGTCTACCCCGTCCTCGCCAGCGACATCCAAAAGCACTACTTCGAGGCCGGCGTTGACCAACAACGCGGCAATTTGAGCTCCCATGACGCCGGCGCCCAGCACGGCGGCCCGTTTTATTTCCACCACATCAGCCAATTTTTATCGCTTTCATTTTATTCGATTTCAACGATCGGTGCGTTGACAAATAAATTGGGGACGATGATAAGGTTTTCTTCTATATTGGCCTCTTCCAGGGCGCTGGCCACATCTTGCACCCGGTCAAAGACCGCCAATTTAAAAATTTGCACAGCCCAAAGGGGGGCATACCCCTCCTGGCCAGGCAAGCTACTAAAGACATTATGGGTGGCTTCCGTTACCGTATCGATGGCAAACCCCTCGATCTCATTGCGATCGTTTTCAAAAAAACCATACATCAACGGTGTGTTGATGCGCTCGCCGCTAAAATCTACTTTCGCGACGCTTGAAGCGTTTTCAAAAAGGAGGTATTTTACAACCTGTCCCCTGTACCAGCCGCTGTGCAAAGCAGTAGGTGTAGAAGCGTCAAAACGCCTAGTGGCACGTGACCCGGGCGGCACCATGACAGCATTGATAACCTCTTGCGTGCTGACAATTTCGTGCTCGCCTTCCAAAATTTCTTCAAGAGAAGTGATCGTGTTAGCCAGGTAGTCGCGGTCCAGAATGCGGACTTGTAACACTTGCCAGAAATCGTTGTGTCCATCTTCGCCCGGCAGGGCGTCAAATACCGGCAATTGTCCCCAAATGAGGTCGTCGCGCCGGTCGACAAAGAAATAGACTTCTGCCGGGTCTGGATCGCGCACATCAAAATGGTAGAACTCCACCTCGCCCTGGTTGGGCCCCACACCTTCGAGGGAAAAACGCTCTTCGTCAAAATCAATCGCCTCTCCCGGTCCCGGTAAGCTGGGGTCTTCCGAGCGGCGGAAGAATGTACCCGCCGCGTCGCTAAAACGGTCGATAGTGGCTATTGGAATATAAGTTGGGAAATTGGCAGTAACGTTCAATACTCCGGTTTCCAACGGCACATTGATATGGGAAACCAGCCCCGCCCGCACATCGGCCAACATCTGACTTTCGATCAGCACTTGCGTTTCGAAATCGAGGCCGCGCAAAGTCACATTCACGTCCGTACCAGTGGGAATGCCGTCAATGCGCTCTTTGATCAAACCTTCGACCTCTTCAAAAACGTGCAATAGCGTGTCGCCGTCGGCGTCTATAACCACCTCCAGCGTGACCACTTCTGGCGGCAGTTCAGAAGTAAGCTCTAGGATGCCCTGCAAACGCTGTAAATGCAATGCCACCCCGCGCGGCTCACCTCGGGCCGCATCCACATCTACCGTGTCGGCGGCGGTAAAGGTGCGAATTTGGTTGCGATCGAATACGTCGACGCGAAAAACCCGGTCTTCCCCGTCCGTTATACCCGATATTTGGGACCGCGCTCGGGTGCCCACCAAGCTCATTTCGCCGGCGATGGGCACTTCCATATCGGCGGCCGTTACCTCGTAGCGGAAGGTGACCAGCCGCGAGCCAATGCGGCCCACACTGCCGCTGTCGAAAGGCAATTGCGCCGTCAATTGGATTGGCGCTCCCGGCCCTTTGTTGATCCCCCCTGGATCCAATGGGTTGTCGCGTTCGGGCTGGCTGCAGGTCATAAGCAACCCCGCCAAAACTACTAGAACAAAACGTCTCATTGCTGTATTCCCTCTAATCCTGTACAAAGGGGTCCAATTCGGGACCAAAAAGGGGGAGTTGGTCGGGATTGAAATCGGATGGGCGCCCAGCGGGCAAATCGCCCTCTCGATGCAGAGACAGCCAGCTATCTATTTCGCTGCGGCGGAAACGCACCAATTTGCCCAGGCGATAGTGGGGAATTTGCTGGCGCATGACAAAGCGCCGCACCGACGACACTGAGCAGTTCAAATAGTCTGCTACTTGCTGCACTGTAATCAGAGCTTCGCGCGCCATTTTTTTACTGCCTCCTGCGAGCTAATTGTAAAGTTAAATAGTAACTGTACGCTCCAGAGACATAAAATTGTTATCGGTTTCTTGTATGGTTACTTCCAAATGGTATTCCACTTGGCGACCGGGGAAGAGCGCTTGCAGCACTTCTACCGCCTTGTCCATACAGTATTGAGTCACGTTCTCAACACTGGGGTTACGGCCGGGGATAACCACCACACCTTCGGGCTCAAATAATTCAGAATTGAGGAATGTTTCATCGCATTCAGATATCAACATTTTGTGATCGAGATTTTTAAAAATGTCCTTTAGTGCACCAAAATCCACCGACATATCCAATTTTTTATCGCGCGGAAAACGAACGGCGCGCACCACAAACGTGCCCCGCCAGGTGTGACCGTGGACATAGGCGCATTTGCCATCGTATCCCAGTTGACGATGGGCCGCATGAAACTTGCCCATAGCTCTCAAGGTTTCCATTGCCGGCCTCTTTTAGACTACAGTAGGCACGCGCAGCCGCTTTTCGGCTCTGCTGCGATAAGCCCAGGTGATTAAAGAGACAACGATGGACAACAAGGCCAGATAATACAGGCCTTTGGCAAAGATGCGAACAAATTCACCGGTGGAAATTGTAGTAGAGATAATGATTAGTAAGAGCGCTATTGGAATAACCCACATAGTAATGCGCAGGATAGCCTGACAGCGCTCAATTACATTTGCTATTTCGCCTTCGGATACGGACTTATCTTTCATCTTCTCCGCTTTCTATATGTGTATAAATCGTTACGCGGTCACAGCCGCGCGCGCCAAAACCTGTTCTCTTGCCCGCCGCCGCGCCATATGGTCTACTTCCAGAACAGCCGGCAGCGAATCAAGTTCTACTTCATCATAATCTACTAACGACTCTTGGTTTATGGCGGCAATATCTAAAAATCGTATATTGCCCTGCAAAAAAGCCTCGACGGCCACCTCGTTGGTAGCGTTGAGCACAGCAGGCGCACAGCCGCCCCGACGCCCGGCCTCGTAACAAAGAGGTAAGCAGGGAAAATGTTCGCCATTGGGCGCGTCAAAGGTCAAAGTTCCCGCCCGGACCAAATCGAGCTTTTCCAGTAGCGCGGGCTGGCGGCGTGGGTGGGTTAAAGCGTATTGTATAGGCAGGACCATATCGGTCTTGCCCAGGTGTGCCAATATGGAGCCATCGACAAATTCAACCATAGAATGGACGATCGATTGACGGTGAATGACCACGTCAATTTGCTCGATAGGTACCCCAAAAAGACAACTCGCCTCAATAACCTCAAAACCCTTATTCATCAACGTCGCCGAATCGATAGTGATCTTGGGCCCCATAGTCCAGGTGGGATGGTTGAGGGCCTGCTGTGGGGTAATCGACTCCATCTGCGCTTTCGTTTGTCCAAAAAAGGGACCGCCAGATGCGGTGAGAATCAAACGCGCAATATCTCTTTCTTCTTCGCCCTTCATGCACTGCCACATGGCGTTGGGCTCGCTGTCGAGAGGCAGAATCTCCCCGCCCCCCGCCCTGGCCGCCTTGAGCAACAAGGTGCCGGCCATAACCAAGGGTTCTTTATTGGCCATGCCTACCACTTTGCCCGCTTCCAAGGATCGCAAGGTAGGTTCTAACCCCACGGCACCCACTAGACCGTTTAGAATGATGTCCGCCTGCGGCAAGGTAGCCAATTCAACCAAACCTTCGTTGCCAGCAAGTAATGTGGCATTGGGTAAGGCATCTTTTAATCCCTTTACTTGCTCACCAGACCCCACACAAACGTATTTAGCGTCCCAATGTTTGGCACGTTGGACCAATTTATCAATCTGGGTACCGCCGCTGACCCCCATTACGCAAAACGTTTCAGGCAACGCTTGTAAAACTTTAAATGCAGAGTCACCTATAGAACCCGTACAACCTAAAATGACTATATTCTTCACCAATTTACCCTCATAATATTCGCTTATTTAAAATATAGTATGATCGGGTCTGGCGCGCAGCCTTGCGCTACAAAAACAATGGCGCCGAACGACTTTATCCGGCGCCATGTTCATCTGCTAATTTACTGCTTAGATCAGGTATCCAGCAGTCTCTCTTTATCAAAAATTAAATCCTGGCGCCTTTGCGCCACCACCACTCGACGGTCGCTCAATGCCAGCGCTTCTTCCGGACAAGCGTCGGCGCAATATCCGCAAAAAATGCACCTGCCCAGGTCTATTTCAAAACGTTCGGGATAGCGCTCGCGATCTTCCCACGGGGCGGCCGCGGCTTCCATATGTATACAGGCCGCCGGACACGCTGTAGCGCAAAGTTGACAGGCAGTGCATTTAACGCGCCCTTTATCGTCGCGCAGCAGGCGCGGGTTACCCCGAAAACGCGGCGGTGAGAGCAAGTGCTCTTCTGGATACTCAACCGTGGATTTGGGAGAAAAAAGATACGCCAGGGCAATTTTGCTCCAGCGCAGCAAAGCCGCGCTGTAAAACCGCCCCATCCAGCGGGATGGGCGACCCACTTTCTTACTTTGCGCGGCCATCTTAATTGCGGCTAAACCCGTTGCCATTGTCAGACTTGCCCCCCCTGCCCGAACGCCGGCGTCCCTGGCCGTTGCGCCGCCCCCGCCCCGACTTGCCGGTGTAGCGCACGGCGCGGGTTTCGCGCACCACCATCACCTTAACTTCGCCGGCAAAGGTCATTTCGCTCTTGACTCGTTCGGCAATGTCAAAGGCCAGCATTTCGGCATCGTCGTCGCCCACTTGTTCGCCGCGCACCATAACGCGTATTTCCCGACCGGCGTTGATGGCGAATACATCGCGCACTCCCTCAAAGGAGTTGGCGATTTCCTCCAGGCGCATTATGCGGCGAGCATACCCCTCTAAGTCCTCGCGCCGTCCACCGGGGCGGATGGAGGATATGGTATCGGCGGCCTTGACGATAAAACAAATGGGCGACAAACGTTCGTTGTCTTCGTGATGTTCGGCGATCACTTCCTTTACAATGGGGTGCTCGTTCAATTTCTCCCCCAGTTCTATGCCCTGATCCACATGGGAACCACCCGTTTCGCGGTTGATCGTCTTGCCAATGTCGTGCAATAAACCAGCGCGGCGCGCCAGTTTGACATCCAGGCCCATTTCGGCGGCCATTGCACCGGCCAAATGGGCCACCTCCAAACAGTGCTGCAAGAGATTTTGTCCGTAACTGGTGCGGTATTTTAACATCCCCACATAGCGCGGCAAATCGTGGTGGGTGTCGGTGGCTTCAATCTCCATCAATGCGTTCTTACCCTCGCGGACGATATCCTCTTCTAGGTCAGTCTTGCATTTTTCCACAATATCTTCTATGCGCCCTGGAGTAAAGCCACCGTCTGAGATGAGCCGGGTCATGGCCCGAGAGGCGACTTCGCGACGGGCGGCATCAAACGACGACAGTAACACCGTATCTGGCGTATCGTCCACCACCACCTTAACCCCGGTGGCCACTTCAAAGGCGCGCACGTTGCGCCCCTCTTTGCCGATGATGCGACTTTTTATGCTTTCATTTGGCAGCGGCACCGTAGAAGTGGAAACCTGCATAACTTCGTCTACGGCGCAGCGCTGAATAGCCATGGCGATGATCTTCTTGGCTTCTCGTTCGGACTCTTCCTTGGCGCGAATGCGCTCGGACCGCACCAAGGCGGCACCGCGAGCTCTCACTTCTCCCGATAAATGTTCGAGCAATTGCTGCCGCGCTTCATCCTGAGTCATATTGGCGACCAATTCCAGACGCTGGGCATAGTCATCTACCTTCTTGCCCAACTCTTCCTCCTCCGCTTGGATGGCCTGTTGGCGCTGACTTAGGCGATTTTCTTGATTTTTTAAGTGCGTCGACTCCTTGTTAAGCTCTTCGTTTCCCTTGATCAGTTCCCTATCCCTACTGTTTAGCCTCTGTTCTCGCTGCACCAGGCCGGCGCGCTGCTCCTTCAGCTGCTGCTCCTGTTGGGCTTTAATTTTGTACCAATTGTCTTTCTCTTCAAGTAGATCGAGACGTTCGCGTCGCTCTTCTTCTACCAGGCGCCGCATGGCGCGCTGTTCGGCTTCTTCTTCCGTTTGGGCTTCCTGGTGCTTGACAAATTGGTATTTGAGGAAAAAACCTATCCCCCCACCGGCCAGTAGCAAACCCAGTCCTCCCAAAATAATGATCAAATCTGAATAAGCCATGATCGTAGATACCTCGCATTGAAATTATAGGTATTTAATTATCGCGCGCTATTTGCACTGCTGTGGCAAGCATTTCGCGGCGTTTATCCGCATCTGACCAGCGTTTTACAGCCTCAGGGTCAAGTTGAGCTAGCGGATCTAAATAGAAGAAAAACTCACCCGGTTTGACAGCCGGACTGGTAAAGACGGCAATGCCGTTCTCCCTGTCGTAATACTCGTGCGAATGCACATTGCGCTTGCCTCCCCCTCCCATGGTATCCAATACGAAAGTGGGGGTGTTAAAGCCAGAGGTAATACCGCGTACCTGTTTTTCTAAGTCGATCGCCGCACCTAATGTAGTGCGCAAATCTTCCACCCCTTTTACCATATCGTGCAGAAATACATAATAGGGCTGTATGTTAATGTACCCCAATCTTCGCACCAATAAGCGCATGGTTTCAACATCGTCGTTGACGCCGTGTTGGAGCACGGTCTGATTGCGTACGACTATGCCCCGCTCCTTGCATAAATCAAGCGCCTGCCGCGTTATATGAGTTATTTCGTTGGGGTGATTAAAGTGAGTATGCAACACTACATCTTTGTGCATTTTGCGCCCCTGTTCCACCACCTGTCCCAGCGCCTCGAACCACGCCTTATCGGTCAACAATTTCTGCGGCATAATCGCCGGACCTTTGGTGGCAAAACGCATGCGACGAATATTATCCATCGCTAGCAATGTTGTGCCGATTTGTTTGATATGTTCTGCGCGCAAATTGAACATATCGCCTCCGCTGATAACGATGTCCTCCAACTCGGGACGCGAGGCAATATAGGCAAACACTTGCTCCCAGCGCTGAGTGTTGACCCCAAAGTGCATTTTTTCTACGTCATCGGTATCCATACCCACCGCATACGAGCGCGTACAAAAACGGCAATACACCGGGCAGGTGTCCAACGCCAAAAAGAGTGCGCGGTCAAAATATCTGTGGGTCAAACCGGGCACCGGCGAATCCACCTGTTCATTGAGCGAATCCAACGTCAGTTCTGGGTGGTCGGGTTGCATGCGGGAACCCACCGGTACAAATTGTATGCGCAGCGGATCATTTAGAGCGTTCTGCCAATCGATCAGACTGATAATATAGGGCGTTACGCGCAGACTCATAGTAGAGTGCTGTATTCCCGCTGCCACGTCTTGGAAGAACTCGGGGCCAACCAAATCTCCCACGGCGTTTTGCAATTTGACCAAAGATGTAACACTATTGCGACTTTGAAAACGGTGATCGTGAAATTCCGCCGCGCTCAAATGGGTGTATGCCGGAATTTTGCGCCAGAACTCATCTTGAAGCAAATCACTGTGACGCAACAAACTAGCATCAACTGATGGCTTGACCTTTGGCATTTCAAGCCCGCCCCAATCGTCCTTTAATTCGCCTATTTGGGTCATTGCTTACTATTTAATCCACACTTTGTCCTAAGATAACTACAAACATCGACAACGGCAAAAAGAGAAGAGGGACCTAGCTCGCGCTCTGTCCCTCTTCTGTATGTAGCGGCAACTTAGTTTAATTTAGCGATTCGAGGCAGGCTTTTACCGCCGCAAAATCGGGCAATACTTTGGCGTCTTCCGAAACGGAGGCATAGCGCACCACCCCCTCTTTGTCGATGACGAAGGCAGAGCGCTTAGCCACTCCTCTCAGTCCCAATAATTCGTCGTATTGGGCGCCATAAGCCGCCGACACTTCTTTGTTGAAATCGCTGAGCAAGGGAATAGTGATCCCTTCTTTTTCGGCCCAGGCTTTAAGACTAAAAGGACTGTCGACGCTTATGCCAACAACTTCGGTATCCAATTCTCGATAAGCGTTGATACCGGCCGAAACATCGCAAAATTCGGCGGTGCACGGACCGGAAAATGCCAGCGGCACAAAGAGCAAAACGACATTTTTACCAGCTAACGATTGCAAAGTGACCTCTTCGAGATCGGTACTTTTCAGCGTAAAGTCAGGGGCCCTATCTCCAACTCGCACAGCCATCTATCAACCTCCCAATGCAGCACTTAGACGACCGTTAACTTCATTCCAATTAATGGTATTAGTCCACGCCTCAATATAGTCGGGACGTCGATTTTGATAATTGAGATAATAGGCGTGCTCCCACACGTCTATGCCCAAAATAGGCGTACCATCACCTGTCATTAATGGATTGTCCTGATTGGCCGTGCTTAGAATATCCAATTTGCCGTCCTTGACCACCAACCAGGCCCAGCCGCTGCCAAAACGAGTAGTCGCTGCCTTTACAAATGTATCGTGTCCCTCATCCGTGCTGCCGAAGGCCGCTTCGGCGGCGGCCCTAAATTGGTCGGAGGGTTCGCCGCGATCGCTTTCGGGCGCCATGATCGACCAAAACAGACTATGGTTAGCGTGCCCACCGCCGTGGTTGCGCACCGCGGTGCGAATATCTTCGGGCACGGAGTCGAGATCAATGATCAAATCTTCTACACTCTTGGCCGCCAGGTCGTCATGGCCTTCGAGCGCTGTATTGAGGCTGGTCACATACGTGTTGTGATGCTTGCTGTGGTGAATTTCCATGGTGCGCGCGTCGATGTGGGGCTCGAGTGCATCGTAGGCGTAGGGCAGATCGGGAAGAGAATGTGCCATGAGAAAATTCCTTTCAAATTATGGTGAATGGGAAAAGGGATAGAACTTAAATAAATTAAACTTCAATCTTCTTAATCTCATAATCCCGCACTGCGGCGCGAATGGCGTCCTCTGCCAGTACGGAACAATGCATTTTCATTGGGGGCAAGCCGCCAAGCGCATTGACTACATCTTCTTTGCGCAACTGTTGGACCTCTTCCAGTGTGGCACCCGCGATCATTTCTGTTAACATAGACCCCGCAGCAATAGCGGCAGCGCAGCCGAAGGTCTTAAAGGTGGCCCGCTCGACGCGCTCGTGCTCTATGCGCAAATAGAGGTGTAAAACATCGCCGCAGGCCGAATTTTCGGCGCTGCCCACAACGTGCGCATCTTCCATGGCGCCGACGTTGCGTGGATGTTGGTAATGGTCTAGGACCGTATCGTTGTAGAGCGCCAGAACGGCTCCTCCTAAAATAGACCAAAGTTATAAAAAAACACCGCTGTAGCAGCGATGTGATTTTCATCAATATACACGCGCCCCCCTCCCCTGTCAACCCACCTACCCAGGGACTTTTTACCTCTTCAACATATCTATAATAAGGGTGCTGGCAGGTATTTTGGTAGAACTCAAGGTCGGGTTGGAAATAGACGGACATTCAAGCTTTGTAATCAATAATTCCAGTTTGCCCGTTGGCTGTGTCGCGCCAGTATTTGCGCACCATCTGCAACACTTCCCACATAATGGTATCTTTGGCGACGCGATCAATGAGTTCTTCAAATTGTACGACTTTATCCTCTTCTAGCAATCCCAAACCGTTCATCATGGTCAAGTGGTGTATCATACCAGTCTGCAATAGAGTCCGGTTCATATCGGCGAGCGGTATGCCGCTCTTCTGTTCGAATTCTTCCAGCAAACCGGCATACAACTCGGCCAATTCCTTGGCCAATGTGGTTTCTACTTTGAAGACTTTTTCCATGTTGTAATTCTCGGCATCTGCTATTTAGTTGTCAAGTACGCGACTTTTAGCAAAGCCAGTGCTCGCTTTGATGTCTCGCTCTCGCCCATCGCCCCAGTCAAGTGTGCATATGCCCCACCCACAGAATTAGAGAAAATTCTCGATTGTTCAACGGGCTATACTCGGGCGCATCCCCCTTCCAAAAAGAGCACCTGCCAGGTCCGATGTGCGCGGCCTAAATGAAACCACTTTCTTTTGACCCTATGAGCAAAGGTGCACTATGTCAAACTTTTTTATTTTTTGATGAGTTCGTGCTTGCGCAAGAGATGGCGAAAGCGGTCGTAGGTTAACCCAAGCGAACTGGCCGCTGTTTTTTGACTCCCCCCGGCCCCATCTAGGGCCCGCTTTAACAAGCCGTATTCAAACCCATCGACCTGGGCATCAAAATCGCCGCCCACCCCAAAAACAGCCCCCTGACCTCTCACTTCGGCGGGCAAATCGTCTACTGCCACTTCATCACCGCCAGCTACGCACAAAGCCCGTTCAACGGCAAATTTGAGCTCGCGCACATTACCCGGCCACTCGTACGCCTCCATGGCCTTTAACGCCTCTTCGCCAAAAGATTTTTGGGCGATGGAGGGCACTTCGTCGCAGAGCTGCTGCACAAAGTAATCCACCAAAGAGCGCACGTCCTCTATACGCTCCCGCAAAGAAGGCAACTGAATTACAGAAAAGCGCAGGCGATCGTAGAGATCCTCGCGAAAATCGCCTTTTGCCATTTCCTCTTCAAGGTCGGCGTTGGTAGCCGCAACGACGCGCACGTCAACATGAATAGTAGTGCTGCCACCTATGCGCTCAAATTCCTGATATTCTATGACCCGCAGCACATTCTTTTGAAAATCCACTGATGTATTGCCAATCTCGTCTAGGAAGAGCGTGCCGCCGTCGGCGTTTTCAAAGCGGCCCCGGCGCATTTCTGCGGCCCCCGTAAAGGCCCCTTTTTCGTGGCCAAAGAGTTCGGATTCGAGCAAGTTTTCCGACACGGCGGCACAATTTAATTTAACAAAAGGGCGGTTGTGACGGCTGCCGCC
>CAXGRO010000051.1:0-15352 GCA_964012055.1 uncultured bacterium | reverse complement strand
ACCTCCTGCCGTAGTATACGGCTCAGATTGTGTCCGGCAAAACCGGGGAAATCCATTTTCTATTTCTTCTTCTAAAATACTCTTCCCTATCCTTTTCATTCATCCTCAAACAATAGTGTTTTTCGGTATTATTTCACCTCTCTTACACGACTTCTATCCAAATAGGTATTGAGGTGTAGGTAAGGTGATTGGGATGGATTGTGGAGTGATTTAGAGGGTTCTTTCGCCAGGTTTTTGAGCTCGTAATCCCGAGGCTGTGCGCGGCCATTCACAATTCGTGAAAGGCGGTATTCGCTTATGCCCGTCGCCTCTGCAACGTCAGCTTGTATCAACCGTCTTCGGACAATCTCTTTTTTAAGTTCTTTTATCCGGGGCATTTTTTTCGCAAAAGGTTTTGATGTAAGTTAGACTCAAACGCCTCATACATACCAGATTGCCGCGCGAGGGTACAAAAAGCCCTGTTTTTTAGCGGCAGATTAGATATTTATTAGATATCAGATTTTAGGTTTTGGCGTGAGGGTTGTAAGGCTATTGTTTTATTTTGTCTTACGGCCTTCCCATTTACCAGCGCCCGATATTGGCCTGAAACCCCGCAATTAAATCCAGCGTCATCCAAAAACCCGCGCTGCTAATCTGTCCCAGCACCAGGCCCAGGAAGAACGGCTTCAGCGTGTGGTAGAGGCGTATCCCCCCGTATTTCAAAATCGTCCACTTTAAGAACCAACTCAGGGCCATGCTGGACCAGGCGAAAAACATCACGTAGGTGCCGCCGACCGGCAGCCCTATGGGGTGGATGGGCCACCACAGGAAGTGGTGCCGCAAATACATGAGTAGACACATGGCGGCGGCGCCCAGGCCGGTGAAGAAGCCGCGCGGTCCCCCAAAATTGCCGCCGGGGATGGGGTTGAGTTGCACGGCGACCATGTCGTTAAACACCCAATTGCCCATGTAGTGGTAAAACCAGTAGTGCAGGTTGATGCCGCCGTGGGTGTAGGCGATGCCAATTACGGTCCAGGCCGAGGCGATGAGGGCGGTGGCCACGGCCAGTAGGATGGCCCAGAACAGGTGGTGCTTGCGGGTGGGTATCAAGTCCGCCAGCTTTTGGCCGTGGTGGGCCGCTGCCATCAGGGTGACGCGGATGTCGCCGGCCCAGCCGTTGCACATGCCCAAAACGGCGAGGCCGGCCGGGCCGATGGGGGCCGTGCCAAAGGCGGTAATGGTGAAGGCCGGCGGGGTCATCTGGGTGCGTCCGTACCCCATGCCGCCCTCGGCGACAATGCGGGTCAGGCCAATGTAGACGGCAAAGGCGATGAGCAAGAGCACAATGGCCACGCCCAGGGGCACGCCGGCGCGTTGGAGCCAGAGTAAAGCGTAGAGCGTCGCCCCGGCTAAAAGCAGTAGAGCGCTGCGATAAGAGAGCAACAAGTCCTCGTCGTCGGCGGGCGCGGCGCGCTTGCAGGCGATGCGCACGGCCCGTTTGAGGTGGCCGCGCGCGGTCCAGCATCCTATGGCCACCAGGGCGATCATCGCCCCTATGGCCTGCTGGGCGGTGGCGATGGTCCCCTCAGTGTGCATCAGCCGAGTTTCGGGAATGCTGTACCCCACGGTGTTGTAGAGGGCTACTTCAAAGTAGTGCAACAGGTAGAAGAACCACAGGCTGAAGGAGATTTCCAGGCTGAGGAAATAGGTCAGGCCAATAACGATAAACCAGAAGCTGAAGTACAGCTCGCGCATATCGGGAAAGAGAGCAAAGGAAGTGGACAACACAACGGTCGGTATAAAGTCAAAGTATTTGTTCAACCCATTGACCCCCAAAAGAACAAACGGAATGGCAAAGCCCAGCCACATCAGCGGATTTTTGAGGAAGGGGTTGGCGGCGCTGCCGCGGGCATCTTGTTGGATCATGTCGAGGGGCAGTTGCACCAGGGGGAAAACGAGGCGCTCGTGGTGGGCCCACTGGCGGTGTAGCAAGGCGGCCAGGGCGAGCATCATCAAATAGAGCGCCGCCATGAAAGAAGCCCAGGCCAAAAGGGGGACCGCCCAGGCGGCCCAGGGAATGGGGGCGCCCTGGGGCAAACCCTCATAAAAATATTTGATGGCTTGTGCGTCTTGCGGGATGAGCCAAGATTTAATGAAGGGGTGGAGTACTTCGGTCCAATTGTTTTCGGCGGTGGCGTAATAAGATACGCCGGCCAGAAAGGGGACGAGCTGGGCGGTGACGCCGGTAGAGGGAACAACGGAGGCGGCCAGCATCATGGTGTATATGACGACCAATTCCCGGGGTGATAGGGCCCACTTGTTCTTGAGCCATTTGAGCGGCGTGTTAAAGAAGAGGATGAGAATGAAAAAGCTGAAGAGCGCACCGGGGGCAATAAAATCGCCGGTCCAGTCGAGCGTGCCCAGGACCAGCATGCCGTAGGGAAAGACGGTGTTAATCACCAGGCTCAGGCAGACGCCGATGAGGGCGGCCCTAAGAGGGAATGTGGACATTTTGGATTTATTCATCCGGGCAATGAGTCCATAAGGAGCAGCTAACTTGGCCCTAATAGGGGCGTTTGACAGATAGATCTGCACTTTAGTGATTATATTATATACGAGTCCTTCTTCAGGAAGTCAAAAATGTGCTTTGCGCAAGAATGGGGCCGTCCCTTGCTGGCGGTGCTATTCTTACTGATAGCTAGCGGTTTTCCCGTTGCAGCGGAAGACCGCGAAGAGTTGCCTCTCCACGATATGGCCGCTCTGTCTGCTTCTCTGGGAAATGTCAATCACAACGATGCCATTGCGGCGTTTGAGACCTATGCCAAGATCTATGCGCGTGTCAAAGGTATAGCAACGCGGGTAGAGGCGACGGTATTCGATAGCCTCTCCAAATTGCGGCAGGAGATGCTGAAAGGACGGTTTAAAATCGTCGGATTGCAAGTCCAGGATTTTTTTCACTTGCGCGACGATGTGGCATTGGATCCACTCTTTGTCCCCGAGAAAGGGGGAAGGAAGCTAGAAAGTTATGTTTTGCTCGTACACGCCGCTGCCGGCATAAGCGATTTGGAGCAGCTCGGCGGCAAAGATTTGCTCACCTATACCGACACGCAAATGGGCATGGCAAATATATGGCTGGACGGCGTGCTACTAGCGGCGGGCCTGCCCGAGAGCCGATCTTTCTTTAACACGCTGAAAAGCCATTCAAAGATATCCAGTGCCCTGCTGCCGGTTTTTTTCCAACAAGCCGACGCGTGTCTGGTGGCCCGATCGGGTTATGAAACCGTGGTGGAATTAAATCCGCAACTGGGTCAACAATTACAGGCCCTAGCCTCGTCGCCGGAATTGGTTCCCTTTATTACCTGCCTGCGTTCGGATTTTACCGGATCCAACCGGCGCGCTACCGAAGGGGCGTACGTCGAATCTCACCTCCACCCGGCGGGGCAGCAGGCGCTCTTGCTCTTTGGCTTTGACCGCATGTTGCGGTGCGAAGAAGGCGACCTGGAATCGGCGCAGAGGCTTCTATGAAAATACAGGAAGTTTAAGGGCAGTGTAGAGAAAAAAGAAGGAAATCAACTTTAGTGGGGCGCATGCTAATGTTATCCCTGGATTTGCCGACCCAAGTGAGGGAGAGATAAATAGTCATGTATGCGATAAGGCCGTTGGTCGTTTTACTGGGATTATTTTGCTCTGTTCCCGTTTTGGGCAAAGCTCTTTATCTGGCTCCTACGGGTAAAGACGACGAGATCTGTTCGCGCCAACAGCCCTGCGCCACGCTGGCACACGCCACCGATTTGCTGGCGCCGGGAGATACCCTTTTTGCGCTGGCGCAAGGCGAAAAAGACCGCTGGCTCGATCAATTGCTCGCCGTCCCCAGCCTCAAGACCGAACGCTATAGGGGAGTAATTACGCACCCGGGACAAGACCGGCGTCAGGTGCGCGGTTATATAGGCCTGGCCACTACCTGGTCCACTGAATTGCGGCCGGTTTTCGCCAGCGCCGCCCGTGCCATACCCAACCTGGTGGACGCGCTCAACCGGCAGACCGGGATCAGCGCGCGGGTGGAGCCCCACGTGTTTATCGACACCCCCGAATTTTATCGCAGCCCTTTTCTCTACATGACCTCGGTCGACGCCTTTAGGCTGACTGAAAAGGAAATAAAAGCGCTAAAGAAATATCTGCAGGGGGGCGGATTTGTATTTGCCGACAACGGTGTGCCGGTTATGGAGTTCAGCCAGTCGGATGCGGCGCTGCGCGACCTCTTCCGCACGGTGTTGGGCCGCCGCGGCGAACTGCGGCGCATACCCGACCACCACCCCATCTACCGCAGTTTCTACAATTTTGACCAACCGCCGCCCGGATTTGACGAAGTGCTGCCGAGGTATTACCTGGAAGGCGTTTTTTTGGAAGGGCGCCTGGTGGCGTTGTACGCGCGGCAGGGCTATGTGCATTTGTGGGCGATGAACAACGGCAACGAACCCCAATTGCGCTTTGGCATCAACGCCGTTGTTTTTGCCATGCAGCAGCGCGAGTCCATCGGCCAGCAGGTTACGTTTATCATCCAGCGGCCGGAATAGTGAGAGGGTCAGGGTCGTTGGGAGCGCTGTTGGCGGCGCATAAACTGTTTGGCCAATAAGTCAAAGTAATACGCCGCCGACCCGTCCGCCGGGTTTTCGCGCAGCGCTTGCTGGTAGGCCTGCGCCGCAGCTTTTTTGTTTCTGCTCAAACGCCAGATATCCCCTTGAATACCGCGCGCCTTGCTGCGAAAAAAGGCGCCCACTTTTGCCTCTACCGCAGCGGCGGGCAGAATGCTTTGGTCGAGCCTTGTTAGCAGCGGCAAGACCGAAGTCTGGTGCGGCTCCATATCGGCCAGTATTTCCCAGGCGCCGCGGCCAAAGCCGCGCGGCCCTACAAAACTTATGTAGGGGTGATCGTCGGTATTGAGGGGCCCCGGGCCGACGTAGCGCCGCAGCGTTTCGGCATCCATAAAAAAACAGCTCAGCAGCGAGAAGGGATCGCCTAAATCGGCTTCGTCCAGGCTGCGGCGCACCCTGGGGGCGGCCAGGCGTTTTTCGAGGAGGGGGAAATCGATCGAGAGGTCTTCCAGCGAGCCGGCCATTAGCGAGAAGTTGTTGGTGCGCCATAAGGTGGCTTGGGGGAAGACGCTCTGAAAAGTGCGCAGAATGGTTTTGTAGTCTTCGACCGGCAGCCCGTGGTAGGGCAGCCACTGGACCATGATACCGCCCGGGCGCAAATGCTCTCGACACAGTTGGTAGAAATCGCGGGTGTAGAGCACCCAGCTGTCGGCGCTGGTGGGGTGGGTGGCGTCGCCGGTGATGACGTCGTAGGTGTGCCGGGTGGAGAGCAGGTAGTTGCGGCCGTCGTCGACTATCAGCTCGATGTTGGCGGCGGCGGGGTCGTTTAGTACGCCGTAGTTGAATTCGGCGTAGTGCTGGCGGGCCGCGGTGACCACTTCGGGTACCAGTTCGACGCAGTGGATGCGGTCTACCGGGTGCTGGGCGACGCTGCCCAGGGTGATGCCGCCGCCCAGGGCGATGACCAGGACGTCGCGCGGCTGGGGGTGCAGGGCCAGGGGTAAATGGCCCAGGATGCGAAAGATTTGCATAGCGCCGTAATCGGTGGGCACCTGGCCGCCGCCGTTGAGGCGCATCTCGCGGTAGCCGTCGTCCTGGCGCTGTACGGTGATGACGCCTTCTGCACTTTCTTCAAAAAAGACTAGGCGCCGGCGTGGCGAGGAGGGCTCTGAAAGTTGGCGCAGTACGTCGGAGGGGACCAGCGCCACGAGGGCGAGCAGCAGGGCGACGCTGCCGGCCCAGGCACGCTGTTTGACGTGCCGTTCCAGGGTCGGGTGGAACGAAAGGGCGGCCAGGCCCGCGGCAATGTTGAGTGCCGCCAGGGTTTTAATGCTCCACTCGGTGCCCAATAAGGGCATGAGTACAAAGCCGGTGATAAAGGCGCCACCGACCGCCCCCAGACTATTGACCGCGCCGACGGCGCCCAGGCCGTGGCCGACGCGCTCCAGGCGCCGGGTGTAGATGCGGCTGACCAGGGGGTAGGTGGCTCCCATGAGGACAGTAGGGGGGAGCATGACGAGGAAAGAGACCGCCAGAATGCCGCCCCGGTAGGTCCACCACGAGCGCGAGGATTGCACCAGGCCAACTAGGTCGGGCAGGGAGGCCAATACCGCAATGGAGAGGAGGCCGCAGACGCCAATGAGCAGCTCGATAAGGCCGAAGAGCGAGAGCAGGTCGCGGCGCTCGTTGAGGTAGCGGCTGCAGAGCCAACTGCCCAGCGCCAGGCCGACCAGAAAGCCCATTAAGACGATGCTGAATTCATAGTGCGAGATGACGGAGAAGGTGACGATCAGCAGGCGCGTCCAGGCCACTTCGTAGCCGAGGGCGGCAAAACCAGACAGGGCAAACCCGGCCAGAACGACGCGCAAGACGCGGTCGTCGAATAGCGCCGAAGCGGGGGGGGAAGTGACCTCTTTAGGTACAGCGGTAGAAGGGAGGGGCTGTTCTTTTGCTTTTGCGACACTGAGATGGCGGCCAAAACCCCAGGCCAGAGCGGCTATGCAAAAGTTGAGCGCCGCCGCCGCGTAAGCGCTGCCGCGCAAGCCCAGCCATTCCATCAAGACAAAAGTGGAAACGATGACGCCGCAAACGGCGCCGCAGGTATTGGCGGCGTAGAGTTTGCCCACCTCGCCGACCAGCGTGTCCAATTGACGAACTACGGCTTTGGTGATAACGGGCAGGGTCGCCCCCATCAGCATAGTGGGCACCAGCAGCAACAAGAAACACAGAGCAAAGCGCGCCAGCGCGAAGAGGTAGGCGTTGCCCTGGAAGGAGGCGAGGCCGCCGTAGACGGTCGTTAGCCCCGAGTTGAGCAGGGGAAAGAGCAGGGTGAAAAGGCCAATGCCGATTTCGAGGGCGGCGAATACGCGCAGGGGGTGGTTTATGCGATCGGCCCAACGACCAAAAACAAAGCTGCCCAGGGCCAGGCCGGCCATAAAGGCGCTGAGGACCGTGCTCACCGCCAGCAACGTGGTGCCAAAGACGATGATGAGCATGCGCGCCCAGACCACCTGGTAGATGAGGCTGCAGGTGCCCGAAAGAAAGAAGAGGGCGGGGATCAGTAGGCGCAGGGGCATGCTTTAGTTGGGGCCTCGCAAGCCCGTGGCCAGTTCGCGCAGGCGCCAGTCGACCAGACCGTGAACCTGTCGAGCGGAAAATTGCCGTCCGCGTCGCGCTCGCCGACCGGCACACCGGTGATTATCTCAATGCCTTCGTCGACGGTGCGCACCGGCCAAATGTGGAAGCGATCCTGCCGCACGGCGTCGGCCACTTCTTCTTTGAGCATGAGGTTTTGTACGTTGCTGTGGGGGATCATCACGCCCTGTTGGCCGCTGAGGCCGCGGGCTTTGCACACTTCAAAGAAGCCCTCGATTTTTTGGTTGGCCCCGCCGATGGCCTGCACCTGGCCCTGCTGGTTGAGCGAACCGGTGACGGCGATGCCGGCGACGTATAATTGTACCCCTGGTCGACGATGTCTAGGCTGAATTGCAGAGCTTGCAGAGCGCGCGCCTGGCCGATGATGCCTTCGCGTGGGTCTATTTCGCCGGTGGTCTCAAAGCCGAGGCTTTGCGGGTCACATGTTTTTCTCACCTGGTCGACCGTCAATTCATCAACCATGGTTTCTCCTCTAAAATTTCACAGTATATTGCCGGTCTCAGGAATCTGCGTTGAGGAATTGCGCCGGCGACAGGACGCGCGGGGTGAAGCGCGCCCGGCGCATCGCCCCTTTAAACCAATCGACCTGGTTGATGCGCGTCCCCAGCGAGGTGTGGCCCTTACCCTGCGGTACAAAAGCCACTTCCTCTTCTAATTCGAGTTCGCCGTCGACAAAGTGGCGAAAGATTTTGCCGTCTATGGTGAGGGCAGCGTGGTACCAGGTGTCGACGGGGTGTTTAATGTTTTCGGCAAAAAGAGCGCAATTCCCTCCGTCAAAATGGACAAAGGTGTCGAGAAACCACTGATTGTCTTCGGTCAGCCGCGTCTCAAAGAGCACGCGGTGCTCGCTGCCGTCTTGCTGCATGTGAAAAAAACGCTGTTCCGGCCGGCCGTTGGTGTAGGGGCAGAAGACGACTTCCACAGTAAAACTTTGCAGCCCTTCCAGGGGGTGGTGGTCGATAAAGAGGGCGTCGCCGTCGCCGCCAAACTCAACGGCTTTGCCCGCCGGTGTGTCAATGACTGTGGGCGATCCCACAACAGTGGTTTTGTGGCCGCCGATGGCGTCCAGGTTGTCGATGTCCCAGATCATGAGTGGTTGCCTTTTATTTTGTATTTGCTCCGTCTGCTGATGAGCGTCGAGGGGTCGCCTATTCGCATTACCCCGCCCGCGAATATGTCACGCCTCTCCACCTTCGGGAAGCACCTCAACCTCGCTGCCCTTTTCCAGCGCCCGGTTTTTTAACGCCTCCAGCGCTTCTTTCAATAAAACCTCAGCCGCTTGCTGGTCGTCGGCGCGCGCCACCACGTCCACCGGAAGCCGTTGGCCGTCGTCGGTTTTTTCACTCAAAGAGACAAACGCTTTGAGGTAGGTATTGGGATAGTCCTGCATGACGCTGTGGAGCAGGGGGCCGCAAACCGATTCGGGCAGGTTGACCGCCACCCGCAGCGCGGCGCGCGTGCCGCTGTACAGCTGCGAAATGGGGGGGGCCAGAGATTGGGCGAAGAGCGCCTGGACCTCTCTGGGAGGGCCGGGAATATTGTAAAACGTCGTAGGGCCAATCTGCGATTCTATGCAGGGGGCTACGCCGGCGGGGTTGGGGTAGGCGCGCGAGCCGGCCGGGATCGTGGCCATTTTGACCAGCCCGGGACTGACGTCCTCGCGTTTGGCAATGTCGCGGCGCTCCATGTAGATCTCGATGAGCGCTTCGTCCACCACCACGCCAACACCCAGCAGGCGGGCCATGGCCTCCACCGTGAGGTCGTCGGGGGTGGGGCCCAGGCCGCCGCTGCTGATGACGATGCGGGCCTGGCGTTGGCAGGCGTCCCGGAAGGTATCGACGAGGTCCTTTATGTGGTCGTCGAGGATGCCGATGCGGTTGATGTGGCCGCCCAGGCGGGCGATTTGCTGGCTCATCCAGAAGGAATTGGTGTCCTGGATTTGGCCCATGAGCAGTTCGGTGCCGATGGAGTAGATTTCGATGGCCGGTAGGTGGAGCATGGGGTTCTTTCCTTGCGGGCAATGGGGGGCAGCAATCGTAAAGCCGCCCCCCGTTAGATAAATTACGCTTCGACGGCGGCGTCCATGGCGCGCATATAGCCGATGGTCCAGGCCAGGCCGGCGGCGTGATCGCCGGCGATGGAAGGGAAGTGCTCGGGGTAGATCTGGCCCTGGTAATTGATCTGTTTGAGCGCCTTGAAGGAGCCTACCATGTCGATCTCGCCGGTGCCAAAGGGGACTTCCAGGTAACCCATGCGGGCCAGGCGTTCGGCCACTTCGGGGGCGGGTTCACCCTCGACCTGGGTGACCACGTCGCGCACGTGGAACATAAAAATTTGGTTGCCGTAGTTGAGAATGTCGTCCACCAGGTTGTCGCCGGCCATCTGCGATTTGCCCTGGCAATAGGTGACGCCGTTGTTGCCGCTGCCCACATCGCTGAGCAGGGTCGACATGGTCTGGTAGTTCCACAGCAGGCGGTCGGAGCGGTGGTAGTGGTGGGTGGAGATTTTTACCCCGGCCGCTTCGGCGGCGGGCATAAAGGCGCGGTAGACTTCGGTGAGGCCGGCCCACAACTCATTGCGGTCTTCCTTTTCTTCGTCGATGGAGTCGACGTTGAGGTAGAGGTGGACGTAGGGAATATTGGCGGCGCCCATGGCGGTGACCAGGCTGGTCATGTAGTGCAACTCTTTTTCGCGCACGGCCATGTCGGTAAAGGCCGTCTGGCTGATGCGCGGCGGGGTGAGGGCGGACAATAGGATGCCGCTATCGCTGTATTTGCCGGCCAGTTGTTTGAGCGCCTCGGCGTCGGGGGCGCCGCTGTCTTCGTCGGCGGCAACGCTGCCGCTGCTCACCACAATGTGGCGTACGTCGGTGTCTTGGCAAAAGGCTACGTTGCGGTCGTGGTCTTCGCCAAAGGGGGCGAAAATGCCTATATCGAGCATGGTGGGTCTCCTTGGTTTAGAGTCCGTAGGTGTTGTTGAGGTTTATTTCTGCGAGAATTTCTTTGATGGCGTCGCGGGTGGGTGGGTCGACGGGAATGCCCTGGGCGCGGCGATGCTGGCGTTCGCGGTGGGCGCGCTCGCCGGGGACGAGAATCTCGTCGTTGCCGGGGGCCTTGGTGGACGCTTTTAAATTATCGACGAGCTGGGCGACGCTTTCTTCAAACTGTTGACGCCCGACGAATTTGGCCGGGTCGATGGCGGTGACAAAAACGCCGTTGCGGTTGAGGCCGCTCTCCTCGCCGCTGCTGCAGCCCGAGCCGCCCAGAGCGCCGGCGATGATGTCGACCAGCAGGCTGAGGGCAAAACCTTTGTGACCGGAGATCAGACCGCCCAGGGGCAGAATGGCGCTCTGGCGCGGCAGGGCATAAAAGGTCGAAAGGTCGGTGGTGGGGTTGCCCTGCAGGTCGACCAGCCAGTCGGCGGGCGGGTCCTGGTTGAGGTTGGCCAGCATTTTTAGTTTGCCGCCGGCCACGACGCTGGTCGAGATATCGATGACGATGGGCAGGTCGACCTGCCAGGGGATGGCGGCGGCGATGGGGTTGGTGCTGAGAAAGGGCTGGGTGCCGCCCCAGGGGGCGACCCAGGGGCCGCTGCCGGCGTCGTTGACCAGCATGACGGCGACGAGGCCGGCGGCGGCGGGTTGCTGCAAATAACCGCCCAGGCGGCCGATGTCGTTGGAGTTGCCCAGGCCAACACAGCCTATGCCCACCTCCTGGGCTTTGGCGCTGGCCAGGCGCACGGCTTGAGTGGCGGCGATCGGGCCAAAAGCAAAGTGGGCGTCCAGGTGGACGCTGGCGGGGGTTTCCTGGACAATTTCCAATTGCGCGTTGGGGTCAATGGCGCCGCGGCGGATGTCGCCGGCGTACATGGGCACGCGCATAATGCCGTGGGAGTCGTAGCCCGATAGGCTCGCTTCCATGAGGATCTCGGCGACGATAGTGCAGTGGTCGGGCGGCACAGCCAGGGTTTGGAAAATGTCGCGAATAAGAGCAAAGGCAGCGTCGCTGTTGAGGAGGAAGTGGGTGTTTTCTGAGGTCGCCATAGTTAATTGTATTGACTGTATTGACTCGGGTCGACGTAGCGGCGCAGGTCGCGCAGGGCGATTACGGTGAAGTCGTTGTCGCGCAAGTGAGCTACACAGGCGGCATAGTCGTCGGGATCGGTGTGGACCCAGGGGTGGTCGAGGTCGGGTACGCCGTGGAAGGTCAGCACCGCAATCTTGCCGTCGCGGGCCTGGTCGAGGGCCCAGAGAAAGTCGTCGAAATTCCAGTGTGGGCCCGCAGCGCCGGTGGTGGGGACGAGCAAGGGGTGGTGTATTTGCGGGTCGTAGGCCGGGCCGCGCCCTCCTTCGTTGTCGTAGGGGAATTCCGGGATGACGCCGCGGCGTGCGAAGGCAAAACCGCGCTCGGCCAATACCTCTACGGCAGCGGAATCGTTGCTGTAGCCGGGGTAGCAGAAGGTCTCGGTTTGGGCGATGCCGTACTCGGCGCAACGCTGGTCGATGTGGAGGATGTCGTCGCGCAGGTCTTGTGGTGTTTGGCGGGTGACGTTTTTGTGGTGGCGCGTGTGGTTGCCTATCTCAAAGCCGGCCCGGTGCAGGGCGCCGGCTTCCTCCCAGGTCATGTAGCGCTCTTTGTCTTCGAGAAAACGCAGGCCTTCGGTGATGTAGAACGTCGCGCCAAAGTTGCACTCTAGCAGCAGTGGGGCGGCAAAGGTGGCCTGCGATTTGGGGCCGTCGTCAAAGGTCATAACGACGAGGCGGTCGGGTATGGGCAATAAGTCTGTTGCCACGAGATTCCTTTCGTGCGGTGGACGGCAAAATGTAGGGCCGGCGGCATGGGGCTGTCAATTGTCGGGGCGATGGTCTTCGGCGGCGTCCTGTGGTACGTAGCCTATGGCATCGCGGGGGTGGGATATATCGCGGAAGCCCCAGGTGTTGTCGGAGGTGGAAAAGAAGATGTCGAAGACCAGATCGTCGGGCGCTGTGATGCATTTTTCGACCATCTGGGCGATATCGCGATGGCTCAGCCAGACGGCGTAGCCGCGGGGTTCGGTAGGGCGGTTTTCGGGGTTGACGCGGCCGATGCGCAGGCAGAGGACGGAGAGGCCGTGGACGTCGGAAAAGTGGCGTGCCAGCGCTTCGCCCCAGGCTTTGCTGCAGCCGTAGAGGCCGTTGGGGCGCGGCGGCTGCTGGTGGGTGAGTTTGGGCCAGTTGGGTGGCACGGCATCGTAGTCGCCGGCGACCAGGGCGCTGTAGGGGGCTTCGCGCTCCCAGCCGTTCATGGTGGAGCCGGTGCTGGCGAAGACGACGCGTTTTACGCCGGCGCGGCGGGCGGCCTCAAAGACGTTGTAAGTGCCGGCGATGTTGGTTTGCAGGATGTCGGGCCAGGAGTCTTTGAGTTCGGCGGCCAGGTGGACGACGGTGTCGATGTCGGCAAAGGCCGGCTGGATGGCTTCCAGATCGGCGATGTCGGCCTGGTGAGTTTCTACGTCCTGGACGGGGCGGCGGTTGAGGGCGCGGAGGCTGTATTCGCCCTCCAAGTGCTGGCGCACAATGGTGCCGATTAAGCCGCTCATGCCGGTGATGAGGATTTTCTTGGGTGACATGGGGTTCTCCATAATTGAGTTGAATGCAATGGGACGAAGGATTATTATATCATCGGAATGATGGGAGGGGCAAATTTGCAAGTGGGCGGTAAGTTGATAAGCGTGCTATTGAAAGCGATATTGGGCAAAGGAGTAATTTATGAGTAAACGCAAAGTAGTGGTCACGGGTGGGACCGGTTATGTTGCGGGGCGGATGCTGCCGGCTTTGCGGGATCGCTACGATTTGACTTTGATCGACGTTAAAACGACAAATCGCCAGGGGGAGGAGGTGGAAGGGGTGGTGGTGGCCGATTTGTTGGAGCGCGATCGGGATGTGTATCGGGCGCACTTTCGCGGTGCCGATGCGGTGGTGCACTGTGGTTTTGTACAGCCGGACAAGGCGGAGGACAAATATTGGGTGGAGATGGACAACGTCAATATGGCGCACAATGTGTATCAGACGTGTGTGGAGGAGGGGGTGCGACGGGCGGTGGTGATTAGTTCGAATCACGCGGCGGATTATTACGAGAATTTGATTTGGGCCGGCAAGATGGACTTTGTGACGCCGGATATGTTGCCGTTGTCGGACAATTTCTACGGGTGGTCTAAGGCGGCGTACGAGTTGTTGGGGTTTGCGTTTGCTACGGGAGGGGTTAATGGGGGGGAGCAGTTGGAGAATGTGCAGATACGGGTGGGGGGGCCGCGCGAGACGGATATGGATCATTGCGGGCCGAAGGATTTGAAGAAGATGCACAGGGGATTGGGGGCGTACTTGAGTGTGCGGGATCAGGTGCAGTTGGTGGTGAAGAGTATTGAGGCGGAGGATATACGGGATGGGAATGGGGTGCCGTTTCAGATTTTTTACGGGGTGAGTGGGAATGCGCACAATTTTTGGAGTATTGCCAGCGCACGGCGGGTGATTGGGTACGAGCCGGAGGATGATAGTCAGGTGCGGTTTGCGGATAAGTTGAGTGAGATTTTGTTGGCGGTTAAGGGAGGAGAGTAGGGGTTGAGTATGGAAAACACGATTAAATAGAGGCTGAGAATTATGAGTGTAGAAGCGCGAGTTAGTACGGATACTAAAGAGTATAAGGTTATTGGGACGCGGCCGATTCGGCACGATGGGACGGATAAGGTGACGGGGGAGGCGGTTTATGGGGTGGACGTGGCGTTGCCGGGGGCGTTGTGCGGCAAGGTGTTGCGCAGTCCGCATGCGCATGCGCGGATTAAGGGGATTGATATAAGCCGGGCGGAGGCGCATGAGGGGGTTAAGGCGGTGATTGTGGGGGAGGATTTGGGGGCGCCGAATTTACTGGCGGTGGGCAAGGTGTTGTACGACGGGCACGGGGTGGTGGCGGTGGCGGCGGTGAATGCGCGGGCGGCGGAGGAGGCGCTGGAGTTGATTGAGGTGGAGTACGAGGTGTTAGAGCCGGTGCTGGATATAAGGGAAGCGATGCGGGAGGATGCGGTGTTGTTGCACGAGGAGATGACGACGGAGTCGCTGGGGGAGAAGACGGATAAGAAGAGCAATATTGCCAAGTATTTTCAGCATGTACTGGGGGATGTGGAGCGGGGGTTTGATCAGGCCGATGTGGTGGTGGAGCGGGAGTTTACTACCGGGACGGTGCACCAAGGGTATATAGAGCCGCAGAATGCTACGGCTAAATGGGATGCGGACGGGAAATTGACTGTGTGGTGCAGCACGCAGGGGGCGTTTGGGGTGCAGCAGCAATTGGTGGGGTTGTTGGGGTTGCCGCTGGCGCAGGTGCGGGTGATACCGGCGGAAATTGGCGGGGGGTTTGGGGGGAAGGTGCGGGCGTTTTTGGAGCCGATTGCGGCGGTGCTGGCAAGGGAGAGCGGGCGGGCGGTTAAGATGGTCATGAATCGGGCGGAGGTGTTTAAGGCGACTGGGCCGACCTCCGGATCGTTTATTCGAGTGAAGATGGGGGCGACGTGGGAGGGGCGTTTGGTGGCGGCGCAGGCGTATATGGCGTATGAGGCGGGGGCGTTTCCCGGATCGGCGGTGGCGCCGGGGGCGCGCTGCATCTTTGCGCCGTACAATATTGAGAATTTGCACATTGACGCGTACGATGTGGTGGTCAACAAACCGCAGCGCGGGGCGTATCGGGCGCCGGGGGCGACCAATGCGGCTTTTGCTTCGGAGACGGTGATAGACGAGTTGGCCGAAAAGTTAGAGATGGATCCGCTGGCGTTTCGCTTGCAAAATTCGGCCCGGGAGGGGACGCGGCGCGCCGACGGGGTGGCCTATGGGAGCCTGGGGCACGAAGAGATTTTGCGGATAATGCAGGCGCACCCGCACTATCTGGCGCCGCTGGAAGGGCCCAACCAGGGACGGGGGGTGGCGTCGGGGTTTTGGGGCAACGGCGGGGGCAAGTCGAGTGCGGTGGCCAGCGTCAATTCGGACGGCACGGTCAGTTTGGTGGAGGGGTCGACCGATATCGGGGGGACGCGGCCGTCGGTGGCCATGCAATTGGCGGAGGTTTTGGGCATTGCGGCGGAGGACGTAAATCCGCAGGTGG
>CAXGRO010000050.1:0-15362 GCA_964012055.1 uncultured bacterium | reverse complement strand
AATAACCGATGCCGGCTCCACCCGCTCGCGGTCTGCGTCGAGGATGTGCTTTAAGTACTGTTTGGCAATATCCCGTTGACGCCGGTTGTAATAGGTGTGCCCCACGCGAAAACAGATGTCGTAATCTTCGGGATGCTGTTCCAGCCACTGCTGCATTAAACCGAGGTAATAATCGCGCTTTTGCGCCGTCACCGCCGCCTCCGCGTAACCGCTGTGGCGTACCTCCACCTCTGCGGTGGTGCGCGTCAATTGCAAACGCCGGAGCGCCGGCACCACGGTTTCGTGCACCGGCCGTTCAAAGCGCAACTGCGGGTGATTGGGAAACATTTTGACCTGGCGAAAACTACTGCGATCGTCCCCCTCGTTGACCAGGGTAAAATTAAACGCCCTATCGGTCTCCAAGGCCTTGAGTTGGCTCACTTCCTGCTGATCTGCCGGCAACAGGTAGTCGTCGGCATCCAGCCACAAAATCCAGTCGCCCGTGGCCAAATCGAGCGAGGCGTTGCGCGCCGCCGCAAAGTCGTCACACCAGGCAAAGTGGCCGATGCGGGCACCGTATTGCTGGGCGATCTCAACCGTGCGATCTTGCGACCCCGTATCCACCACCACAATTTCGTCCGCTATGCCCTGCACGCTTTGCAAACAGCGGCCGACGACCGCCTCTTCGTCGCGCGCGATAAGGCAAACGCTGAGCCGTTTATCGCTTGTCGCCGGGGTGGGGATAACCCCTTTGAGGCGGGCGTAATTTTCCGCCAACACCTGATTGTCCGGCGCCACCTGCACCCCGCGTTTGTAATAGGACAACGCCCCTGCCCCATCGCCCTGGCGCTCTAGGATGCTGCCCACATTGTTGAGCGCCTGATAGGAATTGGGATAGCGCTCCAACACTTGCCGGTATATCTCCAGCGCCTCCGCCAAGCGGCCCATGCGATCCAGCACATCGGCGCGAACCAAAAAAACAAATTCTTCTTCCAGGTAAATCTGGGATTTCGCTTCGGAAGACTCCATGCCGGCAACCACTTGCTCGATCTCCTGGAGAGCTTCCGCCAGGCGTCCGGCATTGCGGTAACCAACGGCCAACTCGTAGCGGGCGCGCAAATCGTCGGGTTGCTCGCGCAACTTGCGCTCGCCGGCCTCAACATATTGATCTTGGGAGCGCTGTTTTTCGGAGTAGCCGTAGTGGTGCACCGGCACCATGCAGTCGTCCACCGTGCCCCCCAACTGCATAATGGCCGGCTCGACCAATTCGTGCACCGCGCCGGTAAAACGCACGCTTTTCTTACGGCGCCACAGGCGCACTTTGGTGGTGGGAAACCAGCCCTTGTAGTGTTTTTGCTCGACGTAGACGCCGTCGCCGGCCGTCCAGCCAGCGCGGTTAGCCTCGTCGGTGTAATTGCGCGTGGTCATGCGGTAGGCGTCCACGCCCGACCGCTCCACGGCACGGCGAATAGCATCGTGATCTCGCGCCGCCAAGACCTCGTCGCAATCGAGCACCAACACCCATTCGCCGCGCGCCGCCTGCAGAGATCTATTGCGCGCCGCGGAAAAATCGCCGTTCCATTTGTGGGTCAAGACTACGGCGCCGGCCTGCCGCGCCACTGCAGGAGTGTGGTCGGTGGAACCGGTATCTACTACGACAATCTCGTCCACCAGGCCGTGGACACTTTGCAAACATTGGGCCAGAAAGTCGGCTTCGTCGCGGGCAATCATGCACAGCGACAATTTCACCCCGGCGGCGCGTTTTCTCCTGTTCTTATTCTTCTTTTTCTTTTTCGCCACTGCGCCGCTCCAATACAGCCCGCGCCCGAGGGTGATTGGGTTGCATTTTCAAAATTTGTTCGGCCACAGCAAAGGCCTCGTCCATATCGCCGTTCTGCACCAGAATATCTGCCAGATGGGCCTTCACTTCAAGATCGTGTGGATGGTGTTGCACGTAACCGCGGAACAACTCGATGGAAGCGTCGATATTGCCCGTTTGCGCCTGGATCAATCCCGTATTGACGATCACTTCCCTATTGCCCGGATCGATCTCAGCAGCTCGTTCCAGATAGTCTATGGCGGGATCAATTTCGCCCTGTTCCCATTCCAACACGCTCAAGTTGATCAGCGTTTCAACGTAATTGGGGTCGAGTTCGAGGACGCGCCCAAAGCTCTGCCGCGCCGCATCCCACTGCTTTGCTTGATATTGGACCAAACCCAAATAATTGTGCGCCTGCACCGAATTTTCGTCTATAGCCACTAAACGGCGGATCACCCCCACTGCTTCTTCAAGCTCGCCGCCCTCCAGCAAATGGGCGCTCAGCACCATGATCGCTTCGATAAAATCCTCTTTAGCGGCAACGGCTTCGCGATATTTTTCCACAGCGGCGGCGCGCCTGCCCTCTAGCTTGAGTTGGTCCCCTTCTTCCAGTAGATGAACCGCCCGGCGCTCCTGCTGCGCTGCAGCATCATCGACAGGCGGCGCGCTCGACGTCGCCAGGCAATCGCCGGCGCGCACCACCGGCAAACCCCGACGCCTGCACAAACGCGCCAACTCGTCAAAAACCGCAGCCGTGCGAAAGCGCGTTTCAAAACCGCCCATTGCCTCCAGCACCGAGTGCCGTATTACCAGGCAATGCTCCGGTAAAAACGCCATCTCTTCAACTCCCTCGCGTTGCTCGTGCGGCTGCAAACAGGGGCCGATGATAGCGAGGCGCTCCTCGCGCCGCATGTATTCCATCATGCGGCCCATCACCGCGGCCGAGCACTGCACCCCGCTGCGCAAGACGATAAAGAACTCGCCCTGGCTGTCTTGCCGCACCGCCTCCAACTGCTCGCCCAGGCTCAAATCCGGCGACAAGGTCACGTCGTAGCGTTTGACTTCCCCGCCCAGTGCCGCACTAATACCCGACACATCGTCTGCCCCCGTACCACCCAGGATGACGACAGCAGGCGGCGCGGCGGCAACGGCCGAGGTGGGCGCTACCGGCAAAGGCGTCGGCGCCACAGATACCGGTGCCTCAACCGCATCTGTACATAACTCCTCCAACACCTCGCGGGCGCGGGCGGCCGACTTTTCCCAGGTGAGGTTTGCAGCGATGTGAGCGGCGGCTTTGCACCCCACTTCCTGTGCCTCTTGTGGATTTTCAAACACGCGGCGCAACTGGCGTTTGAGGTCACCCAGATCGGGATCGAGCAACCAGGCCGGCCCGGCGGTCTCTTCCTGAAAGCGCACGGCTACGCGGCGGGCCGGCACCATATAGGCGGTTTCAGCACTGCAAAAATCATCGCAGGCGCCGCCCGCCGTAACGATGACTGGCAAAGCGCAGGCCATGGCTTCAGCCACAGGCAGGCCAAACCCCTCGCCGCGATAGGGATGCACTAGGCAATCGCAGGCGGCGTAGAGTTGGGCGATCTGCTCGCCGGAGAGATCCTCCGTCATATAGACGATTTCCGGACAGGTTGGATCTTTCTGCAGGGCCCGGATCTGATCGCCGGCGTTTTGATTTTTGTAAAATGTGGTGGTGCCCATATCTTTGATCACCAGGCACACGTCGTCATCCGGTTTAAAGCTAGTGCGATACGCCTCTAATAAGGCGTCGATCCCCTTGCGCGACAGGGTGCCGCCGACAAAGAGAAATTTGAAGGATTTCTCGGTCGGCAACGGCAGCTCCTGCAAGCCCGGTTTAAAGCGCTCCACGTCAACCCCCAGTGGCACCACTTTTACTTTGTTGGACTCGACCCCGCTGTCTATATAGCACTGTCGCACATACTGAGTGTAAGCCCATACCTGGTCTACTTGAGTGCGCAACGGCTCGATCCAACTGACGGGTAGGCGACCGAATTCCCACGGTTGCATGAGGATCAACTTACCGCTAGTGGGCCGGCTAAAATCGGGAGGCCAGCGGTGACGCAAGTGAAAATCAACACCTTCGAAACGGCGCCCAAAGCGTTCGGCCAAGGCCTCAAAACGCGGGTCCTCATCGGCGCCGAATTGATGCTGCTCAAAGGGCACCAGCCCCAGGTCGCAGTCCGGCCGCCCCAGTAAAGCCAGCACCAATTCGCGGTTGACGTAGGCGAGGCTGGAATGCAAGAAAAAAGAGCCTTCCCAATAGCCTTTGAGTGCGGCAGTGGGCGCGGCAGCTGCAACCGGGCTTTGCCCCGCCGCTGGCGCCTCTACTTCAACGCGCAAGCGCCCCTCTTGGTCAAAACGCCCCTGCCACTTTTGCACAAAGCGCTCTAAATTCTCCCGCACTTTGTCAAAACGCCCCTCGCTGGTGCCTTCGTGGTGCTCGACCACGGCGGCAGCACAGTAGACCACGCGATAGCCCAACTCGCGCACCCGCAGACACAAGTCCACATCTTCCACGCCGTTTAGGTAAGCCACGTCAAACCCATCCAGGCGCTGAAAGAGGTCGGCGCGCACCAGCATACAGGCACCGGTCACCATGTCTAAATCGCGCGCCTGGTCGACGCGCGGGTCGTCGGCCTCTACTCCGCGGTACACGTGTTCGGGAATGCCGTTTTGCATTTCCAAACCGGCGTGTTGAATTTTATGGCTGTCCGGGTAGAGCAATTTGGCACCGACCACGCCTACGGCCGGATCGCTGTCGGCCAGGGCCACCATTTGGCGCAACCAACCGGGATGCGGAATGGTGTCGTTGTTGAGAAAGACCAGGTATTTGCCCTGGGCCACGGCGGCGCCCTGGTTGTTGGCCCGCGCAAACCCCAAATTGAGATCGTTGCGCAAAACCGATATATCTCCCTCAAAAGCATTGAGCAAATAGCGCGTCCAATCGCTTGAGCCGTTGTCGACCACCACCAATTGAAAGTCGGGATCGGCATCGCCGTTGGTCGCCAGCTTCAGCAGGCACTTCTCGGTGTACTCCGCCTGGTTAAAAACGGGCATGATGACACTGACTCTGGCCGCAGTTGCCGGCGGCGCGGTCGCTTCTCGACTCTGCACTTCGACCACGCAGGATGAGCACCCCGCCCCCACGGCCGTCTCCAGCAAAGTATCGGCGCGGTGCCCGTAGGTGTGGCGCGCCAGCACTTCCCGGCGCCCCGCAGCGGCCACGCGCCGAGCTTCTTCTTCGCGGTCCAGGTAATAGCGCGCCCTTTCCTCTAGGTCGTCATCGCCGTAGCACACCAGATGTTTGCCGTCCTTAAAAAGCTCTGCCATGCCCGTGTTTTCCGACAGGCGGTCGGTCAGTAGTAAACTGCCGCAACTCAGCGCTTCAAAAACGCGCATGTTGAGGTCGTCGTTGAGGCTGCGATTAAAAACGATGCGCCCACGCGCAAAGAGCAGGGCCATTTCTTCGAGAATCTTGCTGTCGACCCGCAAATCGAGACCGGCTTGTCGCAGGCGCTCCAGCAACCGCACCCTATCGCCGTGCCACTGCGGCAGGGTTTGCCCCACAAAAACTACGTCGTACGCTTTAGGCACCTCAAAATGGCGATGCACCTCCGGTTCGCATGCCACTGGCAGCCAGGCAACGCGCTGGCATCCGGCTTGCTCAAAAGCGGGAATGTCTTGGCGGTGCGCCACAAAAACCTGGTCGAATTGGCCGGCGTACTCAACGCGCCAATCGCGCTGCCCCGTGTGGGTATCAATAGCCATGCACGCCGTGGGGCAGCCAAATGCGGCGGGGTTGCGCAAGGTAAATTCGGGACCGTTGTCAATCCACAATACCAGATCGGGTTGCCAATTCTGGGGCAACTTTTGCGCCACCTCGGCGGCGTCGATCTCGCCCCAGGGCAGCGCAATATCGCAGTCGCGCACCAGACGCTCTAAAAGTCCCATTTTGTCGGCGTCTCCCACGCCAGAGGGTTTGAACTCGTGCTGGTCTTCCCACACTTTCCACTGGCCCAGCGTTTTCTGGTCGATGCGGGGTCCGCAAGTAAGTACGTCGTGGGCGCGGCGCAAAGCGCGCTCGTAATAGGCCGAAGTGGAAAGCGGGTTGGCCACGGCGGCCAGCAAAATTTTCAGTCGCCACGCCCCCACCGGTGCGCCCTCGCCGCCATGGTGGGGCGCCGCTTCATCCACTTGCGGCTCATTGTCCTGTTGTACTGAAATCTGCTGCTGCGCGGGGACACTCCGCCTGCCGTGCCGCTCCTCCCAGCGCCCAATGCTCTCTGTAATGAGGTGATCCCATCCAGCGGCGCACGTATTTATGTGGAAATGGTCAATTACCGTCTGCCGCGCGTTGCGCCCCAATTCGACGGCCGCTTCGCGGTCTGTCAACAAAAGGCCAATCTTGGCGCGCAAATATTCGATATCGTCCGAAATAAACCCGTTGTAGCCATCGACGATGGGCGACGAACTATTGGGCGTGCTCACCACCGGCATGCCCGTGGCCATGGCTTCTAACATGCCCAGGTTGTAACCGTCTTCGTGGCCGTCGGTCAGGGTGTTGAGCAAGAGGCGGTGGTGACGATATTGCTCTTTGAGATCTGCCCAGCTTTCGGAAGGACGCGCGCCGGGCACGGTGGGATTGACGCCGATGACCGAAGAGGGAAATTGGCCGCCGAGGATCTGCTCCTGTATGCTAAAACCCTGCATGTGATCGCGCTCTTTGAGCATATTGCCCACGCGCATGACCTTGGCCCACTCGCCGGTGTAGTCGCCGTAGTCGTCCGGGTCGATGCCCGACACCACCACCGGCGCCTCCCACGCCCAGTCGCGGCGTTTTTTTTCGGAGATGAACGAGAGATCAACCTGGTTAAAAAGGGGGCGCAAACGCTCTACATAGGCCTGTTTTTGCGCCCCGCTCAAACCCGCATCGGTGCCGATCATATTGAGCATGCAGAAAAGGCGCGGCACGTCCCATTGCTGAACGGCAACTACGTCCTGCAAAGTCAGACAGAGGACTAGGTCGTAGGCGCCTTCGTTTAACTTTTGGACGGCAGCATCTGCCTCCACCTCAACGACGTTTGGGGGCAGGGGTCTAAAGCGCACATCCCAGCGTTTGCGGCCGGCGGCGTGCAGGCGCTGGTCGGGTGCTTGCAGTGGTGGCGATACGTGGAAAGTGTGTCCGGTGTGGGCAAAAAGGCAGATGTAGGGCTCGTGCCAGTTGAACACCAGCACGTCGCGTCTAAGGGCGGGTTTTAGCAATGTCGCTTATTTGTTTTTTTGCAATACCTGGCTCAGTGCGCGCAATTCGTCCGGCCCCCCCTGGGCGGCCCGTTCATTTTCTTCGCGAATGCGCTCGTAGACTTCGCCGCGGTGCACCGACACATCGGTAGGGGCCTCGATTCCCAGGCGAATCTGTCGGCCCTGTATTTCTAGGACAGTGACGCGGATATCGCTGCCGATGACGATGCTTTCCCCTGCTTTGCGCGTTAATACGAGCATGTCGATCTTCCCTGATTAAATCTAACGGCGGGGCGGCCGGCGACCTTCACTGGTTTCCCTGCCCCGCGCTCATCAGCGCGTGTTTGGTGTTGTAGCGCTCGTCCACCAATATCATCTGTTTGGCTTTCATCAAGCGCATATTGATACAGACCGGACCTTTTAAGTTGGCGGTGACGTCCGTCGGGGCCTTGCTGAGGGTCACCATGCAATATACCGCCAGGTCTTCGGCCCCCTCCAACTCCAGGCCCTCGAGATCCTCTTCGGAGATATTGGGGTCGTAGTCGGGCCATACCAACATCGGATCGAATATGACAAAACCCAACCCCGCCTCCTCTATCGATAGCAGACGAATAAAAGGCGCCTCTTCCTCCAGGGCGATCAGCGCGTACTCTTTAAAGCGCTCAAAGCCCGGCAAACCAAAGGGAAAGGTGACTACGGCCTCGCGATCTACCATCATTTCGCCAAATTTGGCGTTGTGAAACGTTATTTTGTCCGTTGCAACTTCACTCATCGAAGGTTCCCCGCTTGAGGAGCTTTTCACTTAGGGCAAAGGGGAGAAAACTTAACCTATAAAATCCATCAGGGACTGCTGGATGACCATATTGCCCGACGCCAGCGCCGCCTGGAACACGTCCTGTTCCTGGCGCAAATTGACGATGGTTTCGGACAAGTCGACGTCTTCGTCGTCGGAGAGCACATTGGTCATCTCCACCGACACCCGGTCGAGCACGTTGCGCGTGATCTCCATGCGGTTGACTCGGGCACCGACCAAACCGCGCACTGATGATACACTCTCGCGCACATTGGCCAGGCCAGCAAGGGTCTCGCGCACCCGTTCGGGGGCGTTGTCGCGCAGGGAGTTGCGCAAGTCGACCAAAACATCGAACGGGTTGGTGGCGCGACCGTTTAAATCGCGTTGCAAATCGCGCAATGCATTTTGGGCGTCGCCACTTAGGGTGGCAAAATCTGGGCCGTTCATCACGGCGTTTAAGCGGGTCAACGTCACGTCGGTGCCAAAAAGCCCCTGCAGGGCGATAAAATCCTGGGCGCTCACCTGACTGGCAAACGTATTGATATCCACGCTCACTTGCGGCGTGCCAAAGACTTCGTTGCCCGGTATGTTGACCTGCATGGTAATGCCGTCGGAAATCTCGCGCTCAATGGAATCAGTGGGATTGCCGCGCGCCCCCACCATCACAATATTGCCATTTTGGTCGCGCTGCGCCACAAAGGGTACGTCTGCCGTCTGCGTGCCGGCAAAAATATAGCGCCCGCGGTAGCGCGCTTCGCTCAAACTGAGCACATGTTCCAGCAATTGGTCCACCTGATCGGCAATGGCGTTGCGATGATCCTGATTGTAAGTGCTGGTGGCACCTTGCACCGCTAGGCCGCGCGCTTCCACAAAAACCGCCTCCAATTCGCTGAGCGTGGCTTCGGACACTTCCAACCAACCGCGGCCGTCGTCGAGATTTTTCTGAAATTGTTCGATATTGCGCAATTCCGCCCGCAATGCCAGGGAGCGCTCGACGGCGGCCGGATCATCCGACAAAGTATTCAACCGCGTTCCCGAAGATAAATCGCGTTGGAACCGGGCCACGCGCTCGTACGAACGATCTAGATTATTGACCAGAGTGTTGACGGCCATATTTGTCGTTACGCGCATGAACTAATCTCCTAATTTTATCCAATATAATAGGTTACACATTTTCTGTCCATCGCTAAAACGCCCGCCCATGTCAAATGTTGATCGTCGTTTCCAAGAGACTGTCGACGATCGACACAGTGCGCGCTGCCGCCTGATAAGCGCGCTGGAAGAGCACCAATTGCGACGCTTCGTCATTGAGCGAGACACCCTGCACACTATGCCGTCTATTCTCTATTTGCTCGGCAAAAAGACGGTGATTGCCGGCCATGGTCTGGGCTTCTTTGCTGCGCGCCCCCACCTCGCCCAACAAGGTATTGTAAAAACCGTCGATGGTAGCAGAGCCGCCATTCAACACGCGCTTGTTGCGCAATTGCGAAATGGCGATGGCCATGCCGTTGTCGCCGCTATTGCCGTCGGCCGAAGCGACAATATTGTCGAGATCCGCTAAAATATCATTGTCTACAGCGATATTACTGGCATTTAACTTTTGCGCATCAAAAAAGTTATTTCCATTGCTACCGTCGAAGCCAAAACCCTTGCGATGCAACGCGTTAACCTCTTCCACCATGCCTTGTACCAGCGCGTCCAACCGCCCGATCATATCCGGGATAATCTGGTCGCGCACTTCCATTAGGCCGCGCAGACGCCCCTCGCGTGCCACGGCCAGGCTGCCATCGTCTTCAAAGAAAATCTGCGAAGTAATGGTATCGTTCGACGACAATTGGCGCACCCGCAAATTGATCGATTTGTCGGCTTCCACCAGATTGTGGCCGCTGAGCAATACCGAAATTTGGCCGCTGTCGCGCTCTACCGTAGTAATGTCTATACGACTAGAAAGCCTTTCCAGCAGCAAATTGCGCTGGTCCTTTAAATTGGCGGCCGAGCCGTCTTCAAAATTGGCGCGTGGAATTTCGGCGTTGAGCTGGGCCAATTCTTCGAGAATTTGATTGATTTCTCCAACCTCATTGACCACTTCTGCATCCAATTCCAGCCGATTCTCGCGCAGTTGCGCGTGGTATTGATTTAAAGTTGTGGCCAAAAACTGCGCTTCCTGCCGCACCGCGGCGCGCGCCGCACCACTTTCGGGCACATTGGCCAGATCTTGCCAGGCGTTCCAAAAGCGGCTCAATGAGCCGCTTAGACCTATGCCAGAAGGTTCGTTAAATACAGTACCGGCCTCGCTCGATCCGGCCCCTGCGGGCTCGTTGAAAACCGCCTCGAGTGCCCCCAGGGCGCGCTCCATCGCCTCCCAACGCCCCAGTACTTGTTGTTCGACGCGCACTTGGGCGTCGAGAAAGCGGCTGCGCTGGCTGGTGATGCCGGCGGCGTCCGCACCGGTGCCGATACCACTGGATGTGCGCAACGCCACACTTTCGAGATCGGCGCGTTTGCGCGCGTAGCCGGGCGTATTGGCGTTGGCGATGTTGTGACTGGTTACGTTGAGCGCAGCCTGCTGGGCGTGCAGGGCGCGGCGGCTCGTTTCCAGTCCGTGTTGTGCAGGGGAAGTTATGGCCATAATTCTATGCTCGCCGTCAGGCCTTCTGGTTGACCAGAGAGCGCACTTGGGAGTTGCGCCGCGTCTTGCCAAACTGCCCGTACATGCTGCTGTTGCCGCGCTGGCCGATGAGGATGTCCAAACAGCGGTCGGTGTAACGCATGGACTGGCGGATCAGAAAAGCGTTGTTCTCGTTGGTAGCGCGTATTTTCTCGTTGAGCTGGCGCAGTGTGTCGCGCATTTGCGCCAGTTCCCTGCCGTGGTCGTCCTCAATCACTTCGAGCAGGCGGCTCAATGTTACGTTGTCGGGTTCCAGGTCGAGGCGCAGGGAGAGTTCCCTAATGACGCCTATGCGCTGCAGTTCCAATTCCTGCGCCTGGCGCGCCACCTCTTGCTGTTCTTGGATGCTCGCCTCCAATTCCTCGATATTGTCGGCTATGATGGCGCCTTGTTCGCGCTGCAGCAACTCGAGTAATTTATGGAAGGAGCGGATCTCGGCGTTGACGATCTCGATCAATCTTACAATTAATGTGTCATTCATGGCTAGCGCCTCTCTCCGCAGGCGACAGCGGTAAGGGTTGTGCGGAGCCGCGTTGCAGCGGTATATTAGTCTGCTCTCTCAACGGCAAGACTGGGGGACTGTCGGGGGCCAATTGCATAAATCCGCCCTCATCCTTTTGCGGCAGTGCGCCCGTTTCTACGCCGAGTTGGCGCCCCAACTGTCGGTAGATAGCGTTGGCCAATCCCTGGGAGCCGGTTTGGCTCGACAATTTCTTCGCCCATTCCTCGTCTAGCATGCTCTCGAATATTTTCTCGCCGTTGCTCTTTTCCACCATGCCCCCGTCGCCCACCGTCGAGCGCATGGCGGCGATCATCTGATAGGCAAAAATCGCCTCAAATTCCTCAGCCGCTTTCCTCAAGGCAACGCGCTGCTCCTCAACGGTCTTACCGGCGGCCAGGCTCTCCAGGTCTCGCCCCTGCAAACGCTGCAGGGCCTGCTTTTGCATCTGCCCTTGCAACATGGTTTTATTGTCTATTAACTTGGCAAAGTCCATTGCTATTCTTCCTACTGAATTATCAGTTCGGCCCGCAGTGCCCCGGCCGTCTTCAACGCCTGCAGAATCGAAATCAAGTCACGCGGCGTCACGCCCAGGGCGTTGAGGCTGCGCACCAATTCGCGCACCGTGGGCATGGCCCCCACGTTAAACGAATTGATGATCGGGTGCAGGTAGTCGGGTTCCTCCTCGACCTCGGCGCCGCCACCAAACAGGTCGGTGGAAGCCTCGCCCGGAATCTTCAACTTCAAACTGCCGTGTGACAGGGCCACGGCCGAAACCGAGACGTTGTCGCCCACAACCACCGTGCCCGTTTTCTCGTTGACCACCACCCGAGCCGGCAGGTCCGGCACCACTTTTATCTTTTCGATATCGGCGATAAACTCTACCAAATCGCCGCCCTCAAAGTAGGGCGGCACGGCGATGGTCACCGTGTTCGGGTCGAGCGGCGTAGCCAGACCGCGCTCGCCAAAAAACAAGTCGATGGCGTGGGCCACCCGCGATGCCGTAGTCCAGTCGGCCTCGTAGAGCATCAGCGTCAGATCTTGCTCCAACTCTTCCAATTTTTCCACTTCTTCAATTACCTGCCCGCCGTTGGGGATGCGCCCCGCCACCGTGTGATTCTTTTGCACGGTGCCGGCGCCGCCGCCACCCAAGTTAAACCCGCCGATAGAAACCGGCCCTTCGGCCATGACGTATATCTTTTTGTCGGGGCCTTCTAAATTGGTGCGCAACAGCGAGCCGCCCTGTAGCGAAGAGGCGTCGCCGATCGACTCTATTTGCACATCTAGGCGACTGCCCTTGCGGGCAAAGGGAGAAAGCCGGGCCCGCACGTTGACGCCGGCAATATTGTTGACCCGCGCCTGGTCCGGCGTCACGGCTACTTTTTGATGAGCCAGATAATTGGACAACATCTGAAAGGTGAATTCCGCCCGCCGACCGTCACCGGTACCCTCTAAACCGACCACCAATCCCACGCCGGTCAAAGGCACTTCTTCCCCCATCTGCACCTTGGCCATGTCCTTGATGCGCACCGGCACATTGGCCCAGGCAGAAGTAGTAAAAAGGCCACACAGGGCTAATATCTTTAGCGTTTTATAGTGGTTAAAACTCTTCATTAGAAAATCAGAAAATCCAATTTATCAATCGCACGATAACCCCCGGCCGCGCCCCCTGGCTGGTGGTACCCTTGCCGGTGTATTCAATCTGCAAATCGGCGATACTCGACGAAAGCACGGTATTGTCGCGCCCGACATTGGCCTGACTGACCACCCCGGTAAGGGCAATGGCCTCGCGCTCGCCGTTGATTTTGAGCACCCGCACCCCCTCGACAACCAGATCGCCGTTGGGTTTCTTGTCTATCACCTGGACGGTCATGCGGGCGGTTATGCGCGCGCTGCGCGAGGTGGAAGCCCGGCCCTGGAAGCGATTGTCAAAATCGCTTTTCAGGGAGTGCAACGGGATAAACTTTAGAATGTTTCCCGCCCCGGGAATGGTACTCTCGACCTCGGTCTCGTTCGACTTGTCCGTGGTTGTCGCCGTATTATTGGACGCCGTGGCGTTTTCCTGGATCAACACGGTCAACACATCACCCACATTGCGGGCCTTGGGGTCGGCAAAAAGCGATACGGGCTGTGCCTGTGTGCGGCCCATCCCGCAAACGATCAGAATAATGGTGGCGACGGCCGTCGCCTTTGCTGCAATTCTCATTAGATAGCTCCCCTAGTCCTACCTCCTAAAAAGTCATCCTAACTGTTTGCGCATCTATAACTTCGCCATACAACATTTTTCGGGAATCGACGTTGCGCACGCGAATTTTCTGCCCGATCCCGCCGTCCTGCATGGCCTTGCCTCTGGTCGTCAGGCGCACGTGCTGTGTTTCCAATACCAAGGTAATTTCCTCGCCGCGCAATATCACCGGCACCGGCTCAACGTGGCGCTGGGTGACGACGCGATTGGCACCAATGGAGCGCTTGGCACGCCCCCCCTCGAGGTCGGCAAAATCGAGGAAATACCCATCTTTCTGCAAAGTGATATCGCGCTCTTCCAAGTCAAGCATTTCGGCCTGCAAAACTTCGCCGCGCCGCACGTTACGATTGCTCACCAACACCTCGCGAAAAAAACGCGTATCGGCGGTTACGGTCATCGCCCGCTCGGTGCGCCCGTCCACCGTCAATTCCACCCGCACGATGGTGGGACCGCGAAAGGGGCGTGCCGACAGGCGCTTCACTTCAATGCCCAGCGCCCCGCTCTGCTCCAGCACTACATCGCCCTGCCAGCGGACTTGCACTTCGTAGCGCTCTTCGGGGTCTGCCTTACCTGCCAGCACGTCGTGGACAAAATCGCTCACGCTTTGGTGGATGACCGCCTCCGTCACCAGATTCTCGGCGGCGGCGCTGCCGGCCCACAGCAGGACAAAGATGAGAAAGATGCTCCGTTTCACAGTTTATTACCTAGCTCTTTAACGCTTCAAATTATTGGCGTTGGACAGCATTTCTTCCGAGGTCTGGATAGCTTTAGAGTTGATCTCGTAGGCCCGCTGGGCCACAATCATTGAGACCATCTCGTCCACCACTTCGACGTTGGACAATTCCAAAAATCCCTGCGACAACTTTCCAAAGCCCTGGTCGTCCGGCGCCCCCACGTTGGGGTTGCCCGAAGACGGCGTTTCTAAAAAGAGGTTGCGGCCAATGCTCTTGAGGCCGGCCGGGTTGACAAAACGCGCCATTTCCAACTGCCCCACCGCCTGCATATCCGTGCCGCCGGGCAGCAATACGGCCACTTCGCCGTTACTCGAAACATTAATGGCCGTGGCGTCGGCCGGCACGGTGATCTGCGGTTCCAGCGAATAGCCGTCGGAGGTGACGACGGTTCCTTCGGCCGATAGTTTTAAGGCGCCGTCGCGCGTGTAGGCCGTGGTGCCGTCGGGCAGCGTCAATTGCAAAAAGCCGTCGCCGTCAATCGACACGTCCAGCGGGTTGCCGGTGGGCACGATATTGCCCTGCTTAAACAAGCGCTGGGTGGCCACCGGCCGCGTGCCGTAGCCGATTTGTAGTTCCACCGGCACCTGGGCCCCTTCGGCCTGGGTGGCGCCGGCCAGGCGCAACTGCTGGTAGAGCAAATCCTGGAATTCCAACTTGCTCTTCTTAAAACCGGTGGTGTTCACATTGGCCAAATTATTGGCAATATTGTCGACGTTCATCTGCTGGGCGATCATGCCCGTTGCCGCGGTAAACAAAGCCCTGCTCATTCTACTATAGCTCCTATCGCTAACGCACCACGCCCAGGTCGTTGACCGCCCGGTCCAAGGTGCTGTCCTGAATCTGGATGGCTTTTTGGTCCGATTCGTAGGCGCGCGATACGTCGATCATGCGCACCATCTCCATCACAGCTTCCACATTTGATTCCTCAACCCATCCCTGGACGATCTGGGTGTTTTCGGCCGGCACTTGGGCCGTGTTGGGCCGCGCTATATAATACCCATCCTTGGACTTGGTGAAGGGCGGCGTGTAGGGGTCGGCCGCCTTGGCGATCGGATCGTAGAGTTCGGGGAAATCCACCACTTTCAAAGTGGCCAAAATCCGATCTTCGCCCGTCAATTCGTCGCGCCCCCGCACTACCCCGGCCGCGTCGATAATGGGCGATATAAAATCTTCGGGAATGATAATTTCGGCATCGCCTTCGTCGAGTACTGGGTTGCCCAAATGAGTGGTCAGCACCCCCTGCTCGTCGCGGATAAAACCGCCGTTGCGGGTGTATTGGACGCCTTCGGGGGTGCGTATGGCAAAAAATCCATTGCCGTGCAGCCCCAGATCAAAAGCCCCGCCGGTTTCG
>CAXGRO010000049.1:0-15402 GCA_964012055.1 uncultured bacterium | reverse complement strand
GTCGCCGCTCTGCGGCGACACGCCGCTCTCGCACCTTTCTTGGATGACCAGCTGCAGGGCGTTCCAGGTGTTGTAGTTGATGCGCTCGGCGCGCGCCGGAATGCGGCCCTCGGCGTCGCCGTTGTAGTCGCCAAAAACGCGCATGTAGGCGTTGCCGTCGGCGCCGGAGATTTCCTGTAGCGTGCCGTAATAAGGTCCGCTGGGGCTTTCGTGTTCATATACTATAAGACCTCTAGGAGTGCGCCAGTCGGGAATGTACGATGCGGCGGTGACGCGGCCCTGGCCTTTTTGTATTTGCTCGCGCAGGACGGCGTAGATGTACCAGACCCCGTGGAGGCCGTGGGTATAATAATCGCTCATGGAGTTGTGGGCGACGTAGCCGTTGATGGCCGCCAAATCGCCCACTTTGCCGCGCAAATCGCCGACGCTTTCGGAGTATTCCCAGGTGGAGGCGCTCAAGAGGGCGGTGCCGTGTTGGGCGGCCAGGTCGACCATTTCGCGCCCCTTGGCCAGCGAGGTGGCAAAGGGGCGATTGACAAAAGTGGGAATGCCCGCTTCTAAAAAAGGCCGCGCCAGCTGGGGGTAGAGGGAGATGGCGTTGATGTCGTCGAGGAAGACGCCGTCGATGTGACCCACCATCTGGGCGGGGTGGTCCACCACCTGGAGGCCCTGGAATTTGTCCTGCATCTTTGCCGTAACGTCGGGACGCAGGCACCACAAATGAGTCATCACCATGCCGGTGGTGCGGATTTTGCCCTCGGTGGGGTTCATCCCGTCGCCCCAGCTGCCAATAGCGTGGCCGCCGGGGCCGGTGATCACGCCGACCCGAACCAGGTCCCCGGGAGAGGTGCGTTTAAAGGGGTGTTGGGGCGCCATAATTTATCGTCCTCTACTTAAAAGGTGAGAGTACTGTCGCGCATTGTGGGATACGGGCTGCTCGTCATTCTAATATAAATGCTATAAGTTTGTCGGGCGTCATTATATTGTTCTCTTGATCGGGAAAAATTATGCCTGTAGAAGCTTCCAAAGAACTGATAGACACCATCCGCCGGATCCCGCTCTTTAACGATCTGACAGTGGCGCAAGTGCGCAAATTGTTGCGTCTTTGCCAGCTTCGCACCTACCAAACCGAGGAAAAACTCTGCCTCAGAGATGCGCCCAGCGGCGAGATGTACATCCTCATTAAAGGCGAATTGGCCGTCGTCACCGACGAAGGCGGTCACGTCGACACAGTGGAGCCGGTGAGCGCCCTGGGTGAGATCGGCCTGATCACCGGCCGCGCCTGGGCCGCCGCCATCGAGGCGACCCAGGCGAGCGAGGTTATCGTGTTGGAGAAGGCGGCGTTCGACGCGGCGGTGCGCCAGGAGCGCGGTTTAAAAGTCAAGACCTACCACAATCTCATCCACGCGCTCTCCCAAAAATTGTGGGAAGACAATGTGCGCATGCGCGATCACGTGCGCGAGAAGAATCGCTATAAGAATCTGCTCAGCGAAGAGCGGGAAAAGCTCAACCTCGCCCTCGATTTGCTGGTGGAGCGGGCCGGCATGCAGCGCGAACAGGCCATGGCCGTCGTCATCTATCGCCTGATGCAGATGCCGCCGCTGGTGCTGGTGGTGGACGACGAGCCCGGCGTGCGCAAGTTTTTTCGCAAGGGCCTGTCCAACCTGGCGGTGGTGGAGGCGGCCGACGGCCTGGAGGTGGTGGAGCAGATCGAAGACGAGATGCCGGACCTGGTCATCACCGACCTGCGCATGCCCGGCATGGACGGTTACCAGTTGATGGACTACATCGAAGAATACCACCCGCAGTTGCCGGTGCTGGCGATTTCGGGTTACGTGGACGCCGCCGAGGTCGAAGAGCGCGGTTTTGTCGGTTTTCTCAAAAAGCCGGTCAGTTTTGTGGAAGTGCGAAAAGTGATGCAGGACGTCCTCAAAAAGGAAGAGCGCATTTCCGCCTGAGCCGAATTCCTACCAGCTCATCACCGAGTTGCCGCTGCTACCGGCAAAGTAGTCGATGACGTACCACACCCCCGCGGTGACAAACTGTCCCAAAATTAACCCCAAAAAGAACGGCCTAGTGCGCAAGTAGAGGGCGGGTCCCCCGTACTTGAGGACCGCTGTTTTTAGGAGCCAGGCCAAAAAGACGCTAAAAAACATGGTGCCGGAGACGGCGCTGATGGGAAAGCCCAGGGGGTGGAACGGCCACCACAAGAAGCGCTGGCGCGCCATCATTAATAACCCCATGACTGTCGCTCCAATACCGGCGTACCCCCAGTTTTCCCAGTGGGGGCCCTCCAGCGCCGCCATGCGCGCGGCGGCGTTGTCAAAGGGATAGCGCGCCGCCCCGCCAAAGAAGAACTGGTCGGTGTTAATTCCCCCGTAGCGGTAGGCCAGGTCTAAAATGGCCCAGATTGAAGCGCCCAGGGTGACGACGATGGAGATGAGAATGGCCCAGAACACCAGGCGCCGCCCTTTCTTTATGGTTTCCTCCACCAGCTTGAGCCCGTTGGCCGCCGAGGCCATGACAAAGGTGAGAATGTCGCTGGCCCAGATATAGGTGAAGGCCATGGCCATAATGCCGCTTTGGCCCAGGGCGCGGGTGCCAAAGCCGGCGGTGACAAAGTCGGAGGCGATCATGGGCGCAAAAATAAAGGCCAGGCCGCCCTCGGCCACCACGCGCGTCATGGCGATAAAGAGCAAGAAGGCAAAAAAGAGGTAAACCGGTGTAATCCAGGCCGGCAGCCCCGACTTCCACAGCCACACCCCCATAAAGAGCAGACTGCCGCCCAGCACCAGCAGGGCGGTGCGGTAGGAGAGGATTTCGCCGCTGTCATCGATGCGGCTGTCGCGGCGCCAGGCCTTGCGCCACACCTCGCCCAGGTGGGTGCGCGCCGTCCAGGCGCCAAAGAGCACCAGCATGATGACGGCGCCAAAGCCCTGGTGCACGATGATGGAACCGGTGTACGAGCTGTAGGCCCCCAAAACGGGGTCGTTTTTCTGTACCCCCAGGGTGTTGAAAATGCCCTGCTGTACGGTGTTGAGCAGAAAGAAAAAGCACAGGCCAAAGGCGATGTCGCGGTTGACAAAATAAGAGAAGCCGAGCATCTGGTAGCTAATGCGAATGGGCACGCTCACGGTCTCGCGGAAGAGCGAGATGTTGGTGCTCAGCGGGGTCACCGCCGGGATGTAGGGGAAGTAGTGGTTGATTCCGCTAAGGGTCTGGGTGATGGCCGGCACCGCAAAGCCAATCCACATTATCGGGCTTTTAAAAAAGGGCAAAATTAGCGACGGTCGCTCGTCGCTGCCTTCGAGCATGGAGACGGGCACCTGGATGAGGGGGTAGACCAGGCGCTCGTTTTCGATCCACTGCTTGCGCAGCACGACCATAAAAGAAACCATGGCCAGGTAGAGGGCCAGGATGAAGGGGATCCAATAGCCCAGCGGCGGCAGCCACAGGTCCCAGGGGATGCCCTTGCCGCGGGGCGCGCCCTCGTAGAAGTTTTTGACCTGCTCGAAGTCGTGGTGCGGAATGATCCACTCCGGCGTGAAGGGCAGGAGCAATTCGTTCCAATTATTCTCGGGCGTGGCGTAGTAGATGAGACTGGTGATGTCGGGCAGCAGGAAGGCGGTGAGGCCCCACTCGGGGATGGCGGTGGCGACGATCCACATCACGTAGATAAGGGCCAGCTCGGCGCGACGCAGCATCCAGGCGCGGCGGATTAGTCCGACAAAGGTGTTGCCAAAGAGGGTGAGAAAGAAAAACAGGATGATGGCCGCCGGCGTGTTGAAATAAGAAGCAATACGGGAGCCGTGCAGCACCATATTGCAATAGGGGATGGCGGCGCCGATGACAAAGGAGCCCAGGGCGCCGACGAGGATGGCGCGCAGGGTAGGGGCGAAGATCTTGCTGTTGCGGTCGCTCAAGTCTTTGATCTTTCTCCTAATGGGTGCCGGCCCAGCGCACGCCGCGCGCCAGCAGGGCCTGCATGCCCGCCTGCTCAAAAGTGCCCGGGCCGTGGCCCAGGGCGGTGTAGAACACTTTGCCCTGGCCGTAGGGTTTGACCCAGGCCATGGGGTGCTGGCGCTCGCTCCATTCGGCCGAGGCCAAGATGTAGATGGCGGGGTCCCAGGCGCTCATGTAGATTTCGTCTTCCACTTCAAAGTCGTCGAGGTCGCGGGTGACCTCGTGATCGGCGTCGTCGATGTGCACGGTGAAGGTGAAGCCGGGCGGGTGCCAGTTGGCGTGGCCGCCGATCAGGTCTACGGCCTTGCCGCCGATCCACCAGGCGGTGCCGTGGACGCCCACTAGGCCCTTGCCGCCGGCGACAAAGTTGAGCAGCCCCGCTTCCTGGTCGGGGGTGAGGTCGGGCTCGCGCAGGGGCGGGCCGTCGGGTTGGGCGACGGTGCGGGTGAAGCCGGTGCCAAAGATGCAGACGTCGAATTCGTCGAGTTGGGAAGAGGCGAGCAGGTCTTTGTCGTCGTCGAGGGCGATGTCGAGGTCGGGTTGGGTGGAGAGGGTTTGGTGGATGACGGGGGCGCAGTTGTCGAAGCCGTGATTGGGGCCGGAGAGCAGTAGGGCTTTCATGGAGGCTCCTTGGTTGAAGTGTGGGAGGAAATGTTGGCAATGTGGGGGAATTTGTCAAATTTGAGGGATGACTTGGATGTGGCGACGGCGGGTTGTATCGGCGTTTTTTGGGGAGATCTTGTGTAGGAATGGGAGGGGGGATATCTTTGGCCGCTAGAGTGGGTGGGATAGTTCTCTGCCTAAGGTTTGTTTATACTGAGGGCGGGGTATGGTGACGAAGACACGGACCGCATTTTTCACGGCAATTGGCTGCGCTGTTTGGGCGCAGTGGTTGCCCGCCTAACGAGGAGCGATTATGGGATCGATCAACAATGTGGAGCACTTTCGCCAGCGCCTGCGCGACGGACAGATTTGCGTGGGCTGCGGCGCCACGCTCAACGACCCGCTGGTGAGCGAACTGCTGGCCGAGGCGGGCAACGATTTTATTTGGATCGAGATGGAGCACTCCCACCTGGACTTGTCTGCGGTGATGGGGCACATCATGGCGGTGCGCGGCACCCAGACGGCGCCTATCGTGCGGGTGCCGTGGAACGACGCGGTGCGCATTAAGCCGGTGCTCGACATGGCGCCGGCCGGCATTGTGGTGCCCATGGTGCGCTCGGGGGCCGAGGCGGCGCAGGCGGTGGCGGCGTGCCGCTACCCGCCCAAGGGGGTGCGCGGTTTTGGCCCGATGCGCAATATGTACGGGACGGAGTCGATGGCCGAGTATTTAGAGATAGCCGACGAGCAAATCATGGTGTTTGTGCAAATAGAACACGTGGATGCGGTGAAAGACCTCGACGCTATTCTGGCGACTGAAGGGTTGGACGGCATCGTGCTGGGGCGCAACGACCTTTCGGGCTCGATGGGCAAGTTGGGCCAGCACGACGACCCGGAGCTGCTGGAGGCCATCGACACCATCTTCACCAAGGCGCGCCAGACCGATTTGTTTATCGGCGTCTCCATTGGGTACGACGCCGATACGGTGAAAGAGTGGCGCGGCAAGGGCGTTCATTTTTTTGATCTGGTGGGCGACGGCGGGCACATCAGCGCGGGGGCGGCGGCGGTGGCCAACGCGGTGCATGCGCTCGACTAGGGGATAGAACGCCAAACAATAAGGAGCACATGCAACATATGGCATACGATAAAGGACTGGCTGAGAGAGTGTGGGAACTCAGGCGATGACCGCGAATACGGCAATGGCCATGAGTAGGCCTTTTAGGGTGAACTCTTCGTCCTGCAACCCCTGTCCCTTGATAAAGTTCCAGATGCAGCTGAGGACGCCCAAAAAACAGAGGAAGATAATAACTGCGGCGCCTATGCCGATGTATTCTATGATGGAGCCCCAGTCTTCGTCCACCACATCGCGCGGCAATTCGCCCTCCAAAAAGAACGTCCCGCGCGTATTAATTTTGCGGACCAGATACTCCTTGGTCACTTCTGTAATCTTGGATTTTATCGAGTACGGCGGCGTTTCGCCAAAATCGTAATCCGCCGAATAGGAGAAGAACCGACCATCCGCAGCGCCGCATTCCGACGACTGGGTTTTACTGTGTCCTACTCTAGTAGACTTGAGGCCGTGGGCAAGGTCGTGCGGAAAGAATAAAAACAGGCAAGCTATGGCGGCGAATAAAGTGAACCTTTTCATGGGAAACCTCCCGGTTTACATGAAAGGTAGAAATGCCGGCGCCGGAGGCGCAAAGTATACCCACTATTATGTCAGGGTGCGATGTTTGTCAAGGTTTTTATAGGGGACAGTCTGCGGATAATCGCGATTGTTAAGTTGCCCAATCCGTTGGCGCCGGTAGCCGGGAATGGATGGCGAGGTGGGCATTTCCTCTTGAGTATCAAAGTTTGAGGTGTTGTTCTATTGCTTCTCTACTATTGCGCCCTTCCATCCTGCCGGCGTGTCTGACACTCCCCTTTTCTAAAACGCACACCGCGTCGCTCAGGGCCAGGGCGAAGTCGAGATTTTGCTCGGCCAAGACGATCGACAACCCCTCCTTTTTGAGCTGCCCGATCTGCTCGCCAAGGTGTTCGACAATGCGCGGCGCCAGCCCCTCGGACGGCTCGTCCAAAAGCAATAAGCGCGGGTTGCCCATCAGGCTGCGGCCGATGGCCAGCATTTGCTGCTGGCCGCCGCTAAGGGCGCCGCCGCGGCGCTGCAAAAGATCGCGCAAGTCGGGGAATAAAGAGCAAACGCGGTTTTCGTCCCATCCGTCCTGTTCTATTTTCTGTCTGCCGATGTCGAGATTCTCCCGCACCGTCAAATCTGGAAAGATGCGCCGATCTTCCAGAACAAAACCAATGCCCAGCCGCGCGATGCGGTGCGTCGGCAGGGCGGTGATTTCGCCGTTGTGCCACAGAACGCGCCCTCGCTGTGGAGGCGTTAAACCCGCGATGCTGCGCAGCGTTGTGGTTTTGCCCACGCCGTTGCGCCCGAGCAAGGCCACTGCTTCGCCTGCGGCTACGGCAAACGAAACGCCAAAGAGCACCTGGCTCAAACCGTAGGAGACGTGCAGGTCTTCAACCTCTAGCATTGGCCGTTCTCCCCAGGTAGACGCGCTGGACCTCGGCGTTTTGGCGGATTTCCTGCGGCGGACCCGCCGCGATGATCTGGCCGTGGTGCAGCACGGAGATGCGCTGAGCCAGCGAAAAGACCACGTCCATGTCGTGTTCGGTGAACAATAGTGTGAGGCGGCGCGCTTCGACGATTTGCCCGATCAACTGCAGCATGTGCGCCGTTTCCGCCGCCGCCATGCCCGCCGTGGGCTCGTCGAGCAAGAGCAATTCGGGCGCCGCCGCCAGGGCGATGGCCAGTTCGAGTTGCTTCTGCTTGCCGTAGGCCAGGTCAGCGGCAAAGTCGTCCGCCGCGTCCACCAGGCCCACCAGGGCGAGCAAGTCGTGCGCCTCGCGATGGTGCAGCCCGGCCGCGGCGGTGAATAAATTAAAGGCCTGTCCCTGGCGCGCGATCAACGCCACTTGCACGTTTTGCGCCGCGCTCAGGCGTGGGTAGATGTTAGCGTGTTGGAACGAGCGCGCCACCCCGCGCTTGACGATCTGATGCGGCGCGCGGCCGTGCAGCGGTTCCCCCTTAAAGACCACGGCGCCGCTGTCGGGTTGCAGGTGTCCGGTGAGCAAATTAAAGAAGGTCGTTTTGCCAGCGCCGTTGGGCCCAATGATGGCGTGCCGCTCCCCTCTTTGCAGCGCCAGCGACACGTTGCGCACGGCGGCAAAGTCGTCAAAAGACTTGCACAGGCCGCTAATTTGCAGCACGGCTCAGGTCCTTTGCGCGCGGCGCATTTTTTGCGCCAGCCCCGCCAGGCCGTCGGGCAAAAAGAGCACGATGAGCGCCAAAAGGGTGCCCAGGATGGCCGGCCAATATTCGGTGTACTGGTTGATCGACACTTCCAGCAGGTAGAGCAGGGCCGCCCCCAGCGCCGGCCCAAAAAAAGAATACATGCCGCCCAATAAAGTCATGATGAGCACCTGGGCTGATTCGGTCCAATGTGCCGATTCGGTGTACATGCCGCCGTTGTACATGGCAAAGAGCGCCCCGGCCACGCCGGCAAAAGCTCCGGCGATGACAAAGGCCGCCAGGCGCATGCGGCGCACGTCGATGCCGACAAAATCGGCGCGCAGCGCGTTTTCGCGTACCGCCACCAGGGCGCGGCCAAAAGCGGAGTGGCAAATGCGCCACAGTACCGCTGCCGATAGGAGGACCGTGCCCAGAGCAAAGTAGTAGAAGGGGACCCGGTCTTGCAGCAGTGCGGGCAAGGTGACGCCGACAAAACCGTCGTCGCCGCCGGTGACCGCGCGCCACTTAAACGCCGCCGACCACACCAGCATGGAAAAAGCCAGGGTCAGCATGGCAAAGTAGATGTCGGTGAGGCGCACGCAGAAATAGCCGATGAGCAGCGCGGCCACGGCACTGAGTCCCACCGCCGCGGCAAAACTGAGCCACAGCGGCCATCCGTAGGTGGTCAGCAAAATGGCGCAGGCGTAACCGCCGATGGCAAAATACGCCGCGTGCCCAAACGACACATTGCCGGCGTAGCCAATCAGCACGTTGAGGCTGAGGGCAAAGAGCGCGTAAATGGCCATCTCCGTCGTCAGGTCGATCAGGTAGGGCGAGTCGAAAAGCGGAATCCCGAGCAGCAGTGCGATCACTCCCCCTAGCACACCTAATTGCCGGCGTCCCACCTCAAGCCTCCGCCCGGCCTAAAAGTCCCCACGGCCGCCACAAGAGCACCGCCAACATGAGCGCGTAGGTGAGCACTATTTCCCACTCCGGCACCAGTACCGCCCCAAACATGGTCACCAGCCCCAGAATCAAAGCGCCGAGGAAACTGCCCCACAAACTGCCCAGCCCGCCGATGATGATAATGATAAAACACTCGACTACCACGTTGGCGTCCATGCCCGGCGTGAGGGCCAGGCGCGGCGCCGCCAGCGCCCCCCCCATGCCGGCCAGGGCAGCGCCGGCGACAAACACGCCGTTGTAGACCAGCGGCACGTTTACGCCCAAAACGGCGAGCATTTCCCGGTCTTGCCGCGCCGCCCGCATAATCCGCCCCCAGCGCGTGCGCTCCAACACCAGCCACAACCCCAGCGCCACGCTCGGCCCCAGGCCGCAGAGAAAAAGCAGATAGGCGGGATAGTGCGCCAGTCCTAAATCTACGGCGCGATCGAACCCGGCCGGATAGGCGGCGCTGTACTGCTCGGTGCCCCAGATTGCCTTAACCGCATCGCCAAGGACGAGTACCAGGGCAAAGGTGAAGAGCAATTGCGCTAGTGGATCGCGCCCGTAGAGCCGCCGCAGCAACGTGCGCTCGACGACCCAGGCCAGTGCCGCCAGGGCCAGGCCGGCGCCCAGCACGCCCAGCCAGAAATTGTCGGCCCATGCGACGACGGAATAACAGACGTAGGCCCCCAGCATAAAAAAAGCCCCGTGGGCGAAGTTAATCACCCGCAGGACCCCAAAGATCAACGTCAAGCCGGCGGCGATGATAAAGAGGTTCATGCCCAGGGCAACGGCGTTGAGCGATTGCAGAAAGAGAAAAGTGGGATTGGTCAGCATGCGCGACCGGGGTCAATCGCCCGGAATATAGGTCACCGGGTCCATCATTCTATATTCGTGCTGATCCGTCTGCACCATTGGTCCCCAGAATTGCCCCGTATTGGCCTGGTGCGTTTTTGCGTCGATGGTCCGCACGCCCACCGGCGTCTCTACACTCAGCCCCTCCAGCGCTGCGATCAATGCCTCGGTTTCCAACGACTTGGCTTTGGCCACCGCCGCTTCGACAAATTTCACTCCGATATAGGCCAGCACCGGCCAGCTGTCGGTGTCTTGCCGCCCCTGGCGCCGCGCCAGTTCCTCCTGATAGGGTTGGTGCAGCGGCGACGCGTGGTGGTACCACAGCTCGTAGGCGTTGCTCCACACATTGTTTGGATAGTCGCCCTTCATTTTGCTGGCGATTTCGTGCGAGGCAATTTCCCCGCCCGAAACGTATTTGACCTGCTCAAAAAGCCCAAAGGGTCGCGCCTGCTGGGCAAAGGTGATAAATGCCGCCCCCCACAAGCCGCTGACCACCCCCTCGCATCCGGCCCCCATAATTTGGGCGATATAGGCATTGTAATCCGTTGCCCCCAATTTGACCTTGAGGTCGAGCACAATCTCTGCCCCCGGCGCCTCTTGGGGCAGGGTTTTGGCAATGCCGGCGGCCAGGTCGTGCCCGTAGGCGTAGTCAAACTGGATCTGGCAGAGCTTTTTGGCCCCCAATTGCCCCATGGTACGCGCTATGCCCAGCCCCTCAATGTCGGTGTTGGGCGCCGTCCTGAACACGTATTTGTGCAGCTTGCTGGTGGTCATCTGAATGGTTTTGGGAATGGTGGCGATGTAGATCACTTTCTCGCGCCGCGCCACCTCAGAAATGGCCAGTCCCACCGCCGAACTGAGCCCCCCCACCAGCACGTTCACTCTCTCCTTGGTGATTAGCTCCTTGGCGGCGGCGGCCGCCGCCGCCGGTTTTAGCTTGGTGTCGCGCGCAAAGGTGACGATGGGGGTCCTGCCTGCAATGCCGCCGGCCGCATTAATTTCTTCCACGGCCATTTGGTGCCCCAGCATGGCCGGTCCACCAAATACGGCCCCCGACCCACTGGTGGGATAGAGCGCACCGATTCTAACTGTTTCCGCCGCCGATACGGGTTTTTCCGTTGCGGCGATTAATAAGACGGCGATACCTAACCCGGCGATTTTTTTTATGCTCATTTTGGCTCTTTTCTATTTGATGAGACATCGAAAATACAAAAACTGGAGTGCGCTCTCAAGATGGCTCTACAAATAGAGCGATTCGTTGTAATGTGGCTGATAATTTTATAAATTGGCGCAGGTAAATTGCACAGTACGAATTGTTTGTTGAAAGTTGAAGGGTTGTAAATGGGCGTTTGCCTGGGACGCGGAATGGGGGTGGTCCCCTCCAGAACCAATAGAAATCACCCAACTTTACAATTCTTTACACACCCGAAAAACTGCGGCAACCTCCTCCTGCTACGTTTATTTGTGAGGCTCGCAATAAAGCGCACCTCGCAAGCAAGGAGCTGATAAAATGAGCCGATCCATTTTGCGCAAATTGGGCATAGGCGTTGCCGCCGTTGGATTCACCGGCGCCCTAATAGCCGGATGCGGCAACCGCCACTGGGGGCACTGGGGCCATCACGGCCATCATTTCAGCGACCCCGAAAAAGCCAAAGAACATGCTGAAGAGGCAGCCGAATGGGTGATGGACCGGGTGGACGCCAGCGACGAGCAGCAGGCCAAGGTCAAAACCATTGTCGGCGCCGCGGTGGGGGATTTCACCGATCTGGCCAACCAGCACCGGGCCCAGCGCGATGCCTTTATGGCCGCCTTTGCGCAGGAGACCATCGACCGCGGAGAATTGGAAAAATTCGCCGCGTCGAAATGGAATTGGCAGAAGCCGCTTCCACGCGCCTGGTGCAAACCATGGCGGACATAGCCGAAGTGTTGACTTTGGACCAGCGCCAAGAGATACTGGAGGACTTCCACCGCCGCCACCAATGAGGCCGAGGCCGGCGGGTCGGGGATAAATCGCTCCTTCTCCAGCGCCTCTTTACTGTGGTCTCGGCGATGTGATTTCTGTGTTGATTTTTCTGAAAAGCCGCACGGGAGGTTGCGGCCTCAACTAGAGGTCAGCAATTCTTCTAATTCGAGTGTATCCGCATAAGCGAAAAGCGCCGGCAGTCCCCCCGTGTGGACAAAGACCACCTGTTCGTCGGCCCCTATTTCGCCGCGCCGTACGTGATCTATAAGCCCCGCCATGGCTTTACTGGTGTAGACCGGATCGAGCAAAATCCCGTCGCTTTGTCCCACCAAACGCAACGCTTCCCGCGATGCTTCTGTCGACACCCCGTAATCGGGGCCGACGTAGTCGGCCAGGCTGGTGATGTCACTGGCCTGCAAGCGGGTGGATAGTCCGAGGATTGCGGCCGTCTCGTTGGCGGTCTGGGCAAAACACTCGCCAAAGGTCCACCTGGGGATAACGGGCTCGCTCATGGGCGTTACGCCGACCACCCGCGCCGGCGATTCCATGTGTTTTAAGGCCAGCGCCAGCCCCGCCAGCGTAGTGTCGGCAGAGCACACCCATATCTGGTCTATGCACACATCGCGCGCTTCGGCCTGCTGCACCAATTCGATGGCGGCCTGAACGTAAGCGCAGGCGTGCAACCCCATGGTCGACTCGTCGCCCACGCGTCCCACCCAAACTTTCTTGCCCTGCGCTTCCAAATCGCGTCCCCGCTGGCGCACGCGCTCGGCCAGCGCCACCCAGTCGTCCACTTCCACGGTTTCCACCTGCGCCCCTACCACCAGGTCGAGCAAAATGCCCCCCTGAATCTCGTCGTCTTTAGCCCCCCGCACTTTGCGCAAGACCAGGTGGCATTCCAGCCCCAATTTGGCGCACGCCGCCGCCATCTGGCGGCAGTAATTCGATTGCACGGCGGCGCCGCCGACAACGGCGTCGGCGCCGTCTTCTAGGGCTTGTCCCAGGGCGTATTCGAACATGCGCGTTTTATTGCCGCCGGTGGCCAAGCCGGTCAGGTCGTCGCGCTTGATCCAGATTTGGGGTCCGCCCAGGGTTTTGGTTAGGCCCGGGCATGGGTCAAATGGGGTGGGTAGGTGGGCGAGTTCAACGCGCGGTAGGTTGTTTAGGGCTTGTTGTAGTTCTTCTAATCGATTTTTGTTTGCGTTTTTCATGGTAGGGTCGTTTGGGTTTGCGTAGTGGTTTTTTGTTTTTCTAGTGTGTGGGACGGTAGGGTAGGGGGCTCTCGCTTATCGCGTCCCAGGCAAACGCCTCCCAAAATCAAAGCATAATATATACCCGCGCCCCACAAGCTTCAAATTGCAATAGATCAACGCCAGGCAGGTTGGGTCATATGCAAGAAGTAGGCGCGCTGGGGCACGACAATGGTCGTGCTGGTGTCTTTTTCGACGTAGCCCAAATCGCCGGCGGCAAAAACCACCGGGTCTTTGCCTTCCACGTGCACCTCCAGTTCGCCTTCGAGCATGAAGAAGACCTCGTCGTAGGTGAAAGTCCATTCCAATTGGCAGGGCTCGACGTATTCGGTGAAGCCGGCGGCCAGATTGTTTTCTTTGCCCACGAAAGAATCGGCCACGCGCACTGTGGCGCCGGGGACTTCGAGAGGTTGTAAGTTTCGCTGGTCTGCTTTGATTAAATGAACCATGTTGTTCTCCTCGTCGCGCATAATTTGATGGACTCGGGGCTCCGCTGTATTTTTAGGACCGACGCAGGCAATATAACCTGCAATCTGTCGGTCCGACAGGCCGTTAGCGGCTTGTGCCTATAGCCCGGTGCCGTTGCACTTATCTGGGCGATACAGGCGTGGGCTGATTTTCCGTTAGGAGCTGGCCATGAAACTAGGAATCAACACGGGTTTCTTGTTGAAATTTGGGTTTGAAGAGGGCTTGCAATTCAGCCGCGATAACGGCGTGGTGGCCGTTGAAGTGGGGGCCATGGGGCCGGCGGCCAAACGGGGCTGCGACGTCGACACCTTGCTGGCCGACCAGGGGGCGTACGACCGCTGGCTCGACACCTTTGACCGCTACGGCCTCGAAATTTATTCGTTCAGCGGCCACGGGGCGCCGCTGTCGCCCAACGAGAAACTGGCCGACGAATACGCCCGCCAGTTTCGCCAGACCTGCAAATTGATGGAGCGGGTGGGGGTGCCGCGCCTGGTGGTGGTGGCCGGCCTGCCGGTGGCGGCGGAGGGCGATAAGCACCCCAATTGGATTGTCAACGTAGACACCCACGCCATGGACGAGGCACTGCAGTGGCAGTGGGAAAAGCGCCTGCTGCCCTATTGGCGGGAGCAGGGCAAGATTGCCGCCGATCACGGCGTCACCCTGTGTTTTGAAATGCAGGTCAACGACATGCTGCACAATCCGGTTAAATTGCGCCGCTTTTGCGACGAAATTGGCCCGGTGGTGGCCTGCAACTTCGACATCTCGCATATGTGGGTGCAGGGCATCGACCCCTTTGCCGCCATGCACTACCTGGGCGATCTGATCCAGAACGTGCATCTCAAAGATACCCTGATCCACGACCCCAACGCCCGCCTGCGCGGCGTCTTTGACAACACCGGCGGTTACGTCGAGCGCTCCTGGACCTTCGCCCAGCCCGGCTGGGGCCACGACGAGCAGGTGTGGCGCCAGGTGATCACCACGCTGCGCTTTTTGGGCTACGAGGGGATCTTATCCCTCGAGATGGAAAGCGAGTACATGGAAATGCAGGAGGGGTTGGAAAAAGCCGCCGCTTTTATCCGCCCTCTCCTATTAAACAACCCGCCCGGCCCGCCCTGGTGGAAAATTATGAAACTGGACGAACCCTGGATAGAATAGCGCCGTAGCAGAGGTAAGCGGAGAAAGTGAAATGATCGACAAATCTGTGTTTGTTTGGCCTAAGGCGACAAAAGGCGCCGTATCGATTACCTACGATGACGCCCTGCCCTGCCATTTTGATCTGGTGGGGCCGGCGTGGGAAGCGCACGGTTTGCGGGCCACCTTCTACACCAACATAATGTCGCTGAGGAACAACCCCGAAGCCTGGCGCGAGATGGGGACCAAGGGCCACGAATTGGGCAATCACAGCATTTTCCACCCCTGCCGCAAGAACGACTCCCAGCGCATGCAGTGGCTGGCCGATGCCTACGACTTGCGCACCTACACGGCGCAGCGCTGGAAAGACGAAATGAGCGCCGCCAGTTTTGCGCTGTCGCTGATCGACGGCAAATACGAGCGCTCCTTTGGCAATACCTGCTGCAATACCGAGATAGGGCAGGGCGAATCGAGCCAGAGTTTAGAGCCGCTCATCGAAGAGTTGTTTGTCGCCGGGCGGGGGCCGTTAAACGATCAGGTGGTGGACGTGGCGACGGTCAACTACAACGCCCTGGGGCACTTTAGCGGCGATTCTAAGACTTTTGAGGCGCTGCGCCAAGAGATAGAGGCGGCGGTGACAGCGGGCGGTTGGCTTATATATATGATTCACGGGGTGGGCGAGGGCACGCACGGCCTTTTTATCGACCCCGACGAACACCAGAAATTGGTGGATTATTTGGGCGAGCAGCAGGATTTGATATGGAGCGCGCCGCTTATAACGGTAGCCCAATATTTGCAAAGTTTTGATCCGGACTATGAGGCTTGATAAAGCACCGCCGGCAAGCATATGGATTATTAACTGTGTTGTCTCAATCAATATAGTGGCCACTTTTTAAGCGGCCATTCGGCCGAATTCCCTCAGGGAGGGA
>CAXGRO010000048.1:0-15504 GCA_964012055.1 uncultured bacterium | reverse complement strand
ATCGCACTCGAATCCATACACTTCCACTACGATTCGCCCTACGCCCCCGTCTTCGAAGATCTCTCCCTATCCATCGACACCCAGTGGAACACCGGCATAGTGGGGCGCAACGGCCGCGGCAAAACTACCCTGCTGCAGCTCATCCACAAAACCTCACACCCGTAAAAGGGCAGATAACCGTGCCGTTCGACACCTTCTACTTCCCCTACGCCCCGCCCCGCGACGACCAGCCGACCCTGGCCGTCATCAAAAACAGCATCGCGCCGTTCACCCGGTGGGAGCAACAGATCAGGACCTGCTCGACCGCGGCGACGAGGAAAGCCTGAGCACCTACGGTGACCTGGCCCAGCGCTATGAGGAAATGCGGGGCTACGAGATCGACGAACTCCTAGGAAAAGAGTGCGTCCACCTGGGCCTGCCCCCCGCCCTATTGCAACGCGATTTCCGCTCCCTCAGCGGCGGCGAGCGCACCCGCGCCCTCATCGTCTCCCTATTTTTGCGCCGCGACTGCTTCCCGCTCATCGACGAGCCCACCAACCACCTCGACATGGACGGGCGCACCCTGCTGGGGCAATACCTGGCCCGCAAAAAGGGCTATATCCTCATCTCCCACGACCGCCACTTCCTCGACCTCTACGTCGACCACATCGTCTCCATCAACAAAGCCGACGTCCGCGTCAACCAGGGCAATTTCTCCCAGTGGCAAGAGCAGATGAAAACCGAGGAGGCCTTTGAAGCGCGCCGCAAAAAGCGGCTCAAGCGCGAAATTAAAAGCTACGAGCAGGCCGCCCGCCAGCGCCGAACCCATTCGGAAAACAAGGAAAAACAAAAAATCGGCGCCGCCGATAAAGGCGCCGTCGGACAGGACACCAAGCCACCAAATTGATGAAGAAAGCCCTGGCCATAGAACGGCGTTTAGAAAAGAAAATAGAAGAGAAAAAAAGCCTGCTCAAAAACCAGGAAAAGGAACGCCACCTGAAAATAGACCAGCAAGACAAAACACCCGAAATCCTCCTGTCCATGGACCACGTCGACATAAAGATAGAAGACAAATACATCCTCCGCGACTTCTCGCTCAGAGTCGAGAAAAAGGACCGCATCGCCATAATGGGCGCCAACGGCAGCGGCAAAACCACCCTCTTTAACGCCATCGCCGGCGACCTGCCCATATGCGGCGGCACCACCGCCATGCCCGGCTTTATAACCCTATTCAGATCCTACCAGATTCCCCTCTGGACCGAGGGGTATTTGCGCGGTTATCTAGAGCGAGAAAAGATCGACTAAACCCGCTTCCGCAACATCATGGCCGTCCTGGAAGTAAGGGGGGACATCTTTGACCGCCCGCTGCAAACTTTAGCGAGGGCAAGCGCAAAAAGGTCGATCTATGCCGATCGTTTCTCGAGCCCTCCCACCTGCTCCTATGGGACGAACCCCTCAACTACCTCGACATCGTCAGCCGCCAACAAATAGAGGAAGTCATCCTGGAATTTGAACCCACCCTCCTCTTCATCGACCACGACCGTTATTTCGTCGAAAGCATTGCCACGGACCTCGTGTATTTGCAATCGACCAGCGCCGCGTAAACCCATCCAGCATCTTCCAACCAGGGGTGGTCGGCCGGGTAATACTACACTATCTTCTTGGGGTTGTAATCACGCATTTACCAGATTGCCAATAGCGATCATAAATTTCATTTACCACCTACCAACACCAGGAGGATATTAATTATGACAGCCAATGGAGCTGTGCCAAAAACCCGCGCCGAGGGCAGTGGCCCCACAATCTGGCTCGCCGGTTCCCCCGAAGAACTGGAAGAATGGATGCCGCTGGGCATCGCCGGCATCGTCACCAACACCGTGGTCCTCAACCAGCATGCCAAACCCTACGGCTCCGTCATCAAGCTGATTGAGAAATACCTCGAAATCACCGACAAACCCGTGGTCATGGAAATTGACGGCCACTCGGTGGAAGAGTTGCTCGCCGTCGGCAAAGTATTCACCGACATGTCCGACCAGATCATCCTCAAGATCCCCTGCTCGGTCAATGGCCTCAAAGCCTTTAGCACCCTCAAAAAAGAAGGCGTAGAAACCTTCTGCACCACCGTCTTCTCCCTCACCCAGGCCGCCGCCGTGGCCCAGGCCGGCGTCGACCACATTTTGCCCTTTTGCGACCCGGTCAAGGGGGTGGGCGGCGACCCCACCAAATTGATCCGCGAGTGCGCCCAGATGTTCAGCGGCTGGGAACAACGCCCCTTCATTATGGCCGCCCTGGTGCGCTCAGTAGAAACCGCCCACGCCGCCTTCCGCGACGGCGTCGACGAACTGGTCACCATGTGGACCGTCTACCGCGACATGATGGATCACCCCCTCACCGAGCAGTGGAACGAAACCTTCATGGACGAGTGGGTCGACATGCACCAGAGCGGCCTGCTCGACGGCGTCCCGGTCACCCTGGACTAAACGCCGAGCCAATCCCGCCTCTCAACAACCCGCTGCCGCACCACCGGCGGCGGGTTCTCTATTATATATACCCCTCCACCTCCCTAATACGATATTTCGGATTTTATACGATATATCGGACTTGCGCCGCGGAGAGGTATACACTAGTCTACAGGCAGCCCAATTATCACCTAATTTATCCCGCGAAGGAAGCATGCCCGCCAAGCTCTCCATCTCCCCACCCAACCGCAACGCCGACCAAGCCATAGCCTGGTTAAAATACCATAACTCAATAGGAGAAACCCCATGAGCTGGCGCGTAGCAGACCGCATGACCATCTACCACGATCCCGGCATGTACGCCCTGAGCCCCTGCCTTAATCGCACCCCCTCCGGCGACCTCCTGGTCACCTTCCAGCGCGCCCCACATCTGGGCTACGCCCACCACTGCCACCCCCTCTTTCAGGTACAGGCCTGCCGCTCCTCCGACCAGGGCCAAACCTGGAGCGAGGCGCGCCTGGTAACCGCCAACCCCATGGGCGGCGTCATGGACCGCGGCGTCCACACCCTTGCCGACGGTAGCATCTTCATGCACTCGTCCTGCACCGAGTTGGTTCCCACCCAAGACGCCGGCGAGCACGGCAAAACCTGGACCTCGCGCCCCGGCAAACCCTTTTGGATCCGCTCCCGCGACGACGGCCACACCTGGAGCGCCCCCGTGCGCTTCCCCCCCCTGCCCGACGCCGTTTGGGGCCACCCCGCCGACCACTCCGGCGTCAGCCGCAGCGGCCTGCTGGCCATGCCCGACGGCCGCCTATTCATGCCCAGCAAAGCCACCGACCACCCCAACGGCGCCTTCCCCTTCTTCGGCATGCTGCGCATCTCCCACGATATGGGGGAAACCTGGGAATACGGCGGCCGCATCGCTGAAGACCCCATCGCCCACTTCAGCGAGCCGACCATCCACCGCACCCCCAGCGGCCGCATCCTAGTGCTCTTCCGCTGCCACCCCGGCGAACTGGGTCATGGCATTGTCCGCGACCAGGGTTTTACCGACCCCTTCACCCAAGACGCGCAATTCCACAGCCGCTTTCTGGCCCTGGTCTACTCCGACGACGACGGCCACACCTGGTCCCCCTGGCGCCCCACCACGGTCCACGGCAGCCCCGGCCACATGCTAGGCCTCAAAGACGGGCGCATCTTTTTAACCGTGGGCACCCGCTGGGCGGGCCAAAGAGGTTGCGCCGCCCGCGTCCTCGACCCCGAAGGCAGCGACATAGACACCGCGCCCGAATGGATCATCAGCGACAACGCCCACAGCCCCGACTGCGGCTACCCCTGGTCGACGCAACTGGACGACGGCCGCGTCTTTGTTGCATTCTGGCACCACTACGAAGACGGCCACTGCGGCATTGAAGGGGCCATTGTAGAAGAGGAGTAGCCGGTTATGGACAAGCCGCTCATAGACATCTTATGGGTCACCGTCAGCTCCGGATTGGTGCTGTCGATGCAGGCCGGGCTCTTGTGCCTGGAAACAGGCCTGACCCGCAGCAAAAACAACATCAATGTGGCCATCAAAAACTTAACCGACCTGGGCGTATCCATTGTCATTTTCTGGGCCCTGGGCTACGGCATGATTTTTGGCATGTCCTCAGGTGGCCTAATCGGTTCCACCAATTTCATTCCAGATTTGAGCTACAGCGGCGTGTGGTTTGCCGTCTTCCTGCTCTACGAAGCCATGTTCTGCGGCACTGCCGTGACCATTTCCTCGGGCGCCATTGCCGAGCGCATGCGCTTTAGCGGTTATATACTGGTGGGCACCCTCATCTCCAGCCTGGTCTACCCGGTTTTTGGCCACTGGGCCTGGAACGGCTCCAATCTGGACGCCATGAGCGGTTGGCTGGGCCGCATGGGGTTTGTCGACTTCGGCCGGCACCAGCGTCGTCCACAGCGTTGGCGGCTGGGCCTCTTTAGCCATCGTGCTGATCCTGGGGCCACGCACCGGCCGCTTTACCAGAGACGGGCCGCCCAAGACCATTCCCGGCGCCAACGTGCCCATCGCCAACCTGGGCGTCATTCTGCTGTGGCTGGGCTGGTTTGGCTTTAACGGCGGCAGCACCCTGTCGGTAAACGACTAGGTGCCCCGCATCATTACCAACACCATGTTCTCGGGCGCCGCTGGGCTGGCAACCGCCCTCATCCTGGGCTGGCTGACGCGCGGCCACGCCGACGTGTACATGGTCATCAACGGCTCGCTGGCCGGCCTGGTAGCCGTAACCGGGTGCGCCCACACCGTCACCACGCTGTCGGCCGTGGCTCATAGGTTTTGTCGGCGGCATCGCCATGCTGGGCATCGACCACCTGCTGCTAAGCTCAAAAATCGACGACGCGATAGGCGCCATCCCCGTGCACCTGGGCGCCGGCGTCTGGGGCTCGCCGTCGCCCTCTTCGGCCAGCCCCAGGCGCTGGGCACCGGCCTGGACCTCTGACCAATTGCAAGTACAAGCGCTGGGCGTATTGACCTGCGGCCTATGGACCTTTGGCGTCACCTACCTAGTGATGAAGCAGATCAACCGCTTCTTCCGCTTCCACGTCACCCCCCCAACAAGAGCATAATCGGCTTAAACGTATCGGAACACGACGCCACCACCGAACTGGTCGACCTCTTCCAGGTGATGGGCCGCCACTCGCAAACCGGCGATTTGAGCCTGCGCGTCGAAGTGTAACCCTTTACTGAGGTGGGGCAAATCGCGGCACGCTATAACCAGGTGATGGAAGCCCTGGAACAAGCCGTGGGGCGCACCGAAACCATTGTCAAGACCGCCATGGACGGCATCGTCACCTTCTCCAAACAATCGCTGGAGATTCTCACCTTAAACCCGGCGGCCAAATCTATTTTTGGCTACCCAGGCGGCCAATTGGTGGGACAACCCATTGGTCGCCTGCTGGCACCAACGGAAGACGAGCCCGCCACCCTCATCTCAAACATGTCCCACAACTACCGCCAGCTCACCGGCCGCCGCGCCGACGGCTCCGTTTTTCCCATGGAAGTGGTGGTTACCGAAACCCACTTGGGCGGAGACGCTTTTTGCGTGGGGACCTTTCACGATATTACCGAGCACCAGCAAGCAATAGAGGCCTTGCAGGAAAGCGAAAATCGCTATCGCAGCCTCATTGAAAACCTGCCCATCGCCATCTACCGCAACACCCCCGGCCCCAAAGGGCGCTTTCTCATGGGCAACCCGGCCATGGCCAAGATGTTCGGCTACGACTCCATCGACCAGCTCTTTGTCGTAAACGTCGCCGAGCAGTACAAAGACGCCGCCCAGCGCAAGATCTTTTCCGACCGCCTCATCGCCGAAGGCAGCGTCAGCGGCTTTGAGCTAGAGGGCCAGAAACTGGACGGCAGCCCCATGTAGGCCGCCATTACCGCCAAGGCGGTCTATAACGAAGACGGCGAAGTCGACTACTTCGACAGCATGGTGGAAGACATTACCGCCCGCAAAGAAGCCGGCCTGCACCTCTACCACGACCAGAAATTTGCCGAGGCCAGCGTCCACTTCAACCAGCCCCTGGAACACAACCCCAACGATCAGGCGGCCCGGCTCTTTCTGGAGCGCTCGGCCCACTTTATGGTCAAGAGCGTGCCGCCCAATTGGCGCAGCGTCGAAGTGTTGGAAAACCTGCACTAATTCCCCTTTCAACACGCCCGTCTAACTCCCCCTCTCACATTCTTTATATTATAGCCCCACTCTCCCACCCCCACCGCCATTCCTTCAGGGAAAGGACCCGTACATGACCAGCCAAAATCAACTGCAATCTCTGACCCCCGACCTCACCAAAGAATACCCCCGCAGCCCTCGCGAAAGCCTGGGCGGTTTTGTTATTGCCGGCCGCACCCTCGACAAATGCCGCGCCCTTTTAATCGACCGCATCGGCGAATACCGCTTCGACTGCCCGCTCGACAATTTCTTCTTTGACTTTGCCGGCATAAGCGTCGACACCTTCAAACAACAAGCCGCCACCGGCGCCACCGACGATGAAATGGCCGAGTGGATCGGCGCCAATACCACCGTGCAGAGCAAAATTGAAATCATCCGCTGGAACAACGAAATGCGCGCCAAACGCATCTGCGAATTGCCCGATCCCGTACAGGAATTTTTAGAAGGCTACATACCCGAATTCGTCCCCAAAAACCGGCCGGTTTATTGCTGGTTTGACGTGTACGATCTGGAAGAAAAGAGAATATAGACCTGCCCATTAGACGAGAGTCACAGACCCCCATGACCCACACTTTCTCCCGCACCGCCTACACCGCAGAGCAAATCTTCGACGGCGACCGCTTTCTGCAAGACCACGCCGTAATCGTCGAGGGCGACACCATCGCCGCCGTCACTCCCCTCGCCAACCTCTCCCCCGACATCCCCCTGCAACAACACGCCGGCTGCACCCTTGCGCCCGGCCTGATCGACATCCACATGCACTTCATGCGCTGGAAGGGACCGCTCTTCCTCGCCTACGGCGTAACCACCATCCGCGACACCGGCAACGACTTGCCGTTTATCCTGCAGTGCCGCGACGAATGGCCGCAACATGCCTGGCCGCGCATCATCAGCCTGGGCCCCCTCTTGGACGGCAAGCCCCCCGGACACGCCTTGGTCGCCCGCCCCATAAACGATGTGGAGGACGCCGTCGACGCAGTAAACGAGACCGCCGCCGCCGGGGTAGACGGCATCAAACTCTACGCCAGCATCGCCGCCGAGTGGATCGCGGCCATGGTCGAGGCCAGCCACGCCGCCGGCCTTAAAACATCCATGCACTGCCTGCCCCACGGCGTCCTGGTCGCCGCCCGCGCCGGCATCGACGAATTCTACCACCTCGACGGCATTCTGGCCGATGTGTGGCCCGACCACCCGCCCGGCTGGCTGTCGACCTGGGGCGACCCCGACTTTGACAAAACCTGGGACCGCCAACAAGAAGTCGCCGACGCCATCGCCGAAATAGGTCTGACATCGACGCCCACCCTAGCTTATTGGGACAGCCAGTGCCGCATGCGCCGCCAAGACGGCCCCTATCCCGAAGAACTCCAGTACATGCCCGCCGACCTCTTCCTGTGGTCCTCCGCCACCCCCGACCCCGAGATCGGAGCAAAGTGGTGCCGCGCTTTGGAAGCGGCGCAGCGCTTCCAGGGTCTCTTATTGGAACGCAACGTCCCCGTCTTGGCCGGCAGCGACACCCCCTGCGGCGGCATCCTCCCCGGCCAGAGCCTGTGGCGCGAACTCGCACTGCTCATCGAAGCGGGCTTGGCCCCCCTCGACGCCTTGTGCTCGGCCACCTCAGCCGCCGCCGACTTCCTCGAACGCCCCGAACTGGGCCGCCTGCAAAAGGGCAACATCGCCGACCTGGCCATCGTGCGCGGCGACCTGGCGCGTCACATCCCCGACCGCCCCACCGTCGAACGGGTCGTGCGCAGCGGCGTAGCCCACCAGCCCGACGCCCTTCTGCAAGAAGCGCAGACGATCGATCCGGCGTGGCGCGACGAGCCCTGGGGCCGGCAATTCGCCCAGCACTGGACCAAGCGCCAGGCCGCTGACTCGTAATGCGGTCAATCTTGGTTGAGTAGTAACTTGCGAATGGCCTCTTGCCGGTAAGCAAAAATGCGCCTGAGCTGGAGCTTGACCAGCGGCAGGGCCACCTCCCCCAGCGGCCACAGCGGCAAGCGGTAGAGAACGCGATCAGTAATCACCGTACCCGCGTCGCTTTCCTCAAAGGTGTGGGTGTGGTGCCACAGACGATAGGGTCCCTTGATTTGTTCGTCGACAAAAACGTGGGGCGGCTCCCAGCTTGAAATCAACGAGCGCCAGGTAAAGGGCAGTCCGAACAGACTGAGGCGGTAATCGATTGTGGTTCCTTCTCTTATGTCGATGGGCAGCGGCGTGGCAATGCGGAATCCCAGTTCGGGCGGGGTGATGCGTTCCAGATTTTGCGCTGCGGCGAAAAAGGCGAAGACCTCTTCCATTGCCAAAGGCAAGGACATGGAGGTGTTCAGTACGTGAGGTCGGATCACAGTCAAGAATTGGATGCAGTATCTTGTTCAGATTCTGGTTCCGGCTCCTGAGGAACGAGAACCTCAATATCTACAAGGGCTTCAAAATGTCGTGCGTTGAAGGTGTAAATCTTCTTCACACCATTGCTCAACATCGTGGCGGCCAGGTGCAGACCATGGATACCGAGACCTGAAATGGGACGTTGCTTGAGGAGGGTATCTAAAATTAGGGGCCAGGTAGAAGAGGTCGGATATATCATACCAATATGTGCTGAATTCAAGTATTTTCGCACCTCATCTGCCGCCGCTGTCGGCGCAAGTGGTTCTTTCAGGCCCCGGCCACCTTTGCGGGTCATAAAGGTATAAAATTCGCTGAGTATCTGTGGGCTAATACATACTGAGATCTCTCCTCGCTGCCCCTGATCTCGCAAAATTTTAGCGACTTGATGATACTGGTTCTTGCTCTGATCTGCGTAGACGAGGACATTGGTATCCAACAAGGCCAGGTCGGTGGCCTCACTCATAGGCATTGGCTCACTCAAAGACTCCGCCTATGACATCAGAATCATGAGTAGCAAAGACTATGTCTTTGCTCTCTAGAAGTTCGTCGTCCTTGCTCTCAACTTCCTCTCGCCTCCACTTCTCGACGAGTTGTTGCAGATAACTTACCTTGTCCTCGGGAAATCCCCGTACATCAAGGATATATGTCATATTCTACCGCCGTGGCCAATTACTGATTGTAGATAGAATATACCATAGTGAGATATCCCAATCAATACGAATAGATCAATCTAGCGTTTTGCCCACTGCTGCCAAAAATCCGTAATTCCCAAACAAATATCAATTATCGGGAGTCCCGCCATGCCAGACACCTTAACCACGGACCAAATCGCCGAATTTGACCAAAACGGATTTCTCCGCGTCGACGACCTGCTCTCGGCTGCAGAAGTGGAGCGTTACGCCCAATTGTACGACCACTTCCTGGCCGGCCACATCGCCTCCGGCACCCTGCGCTTTGACCTGGACGCCCACAACACCACCCCTGAGGAACCCCCCCAGATAGAAAACATCACCCAGATCATGTGGCCCAGCGCCCTCATCCTCGTTTTACAAGACACCGTATTGGACCATCGCTGTCTTGGCATCGCCCGGCAATTGTGCGGCGACGACATGGCCTTTGATTTTGACATGTTGATCGACAAAGCGCCGCGCACCAACACCTCCACCCCCTGGCACCAGGACATGGCCTACTGGCCCGACCTGCCCGACACCCGCTCGGTGAGTGTGTGGGTGGCGCTCGACGAGGCCACCATAGACAACGGCTGCATGTGGCACGTGCCCGTCGCCCACAAACAACCGTTGCACCCCCACCTCAAAGCCGCGACGGCGACCACGCCCTAGAGTGCGACGCCAGCGAAGCAGAGGGCACGCCCGTGCCCTTGCCGCCGGGCAGTGCCGTATTGCACCAGGGCGCCGCCCTGCACTACTCCCGCGGCAGCAGCACCGCCAGCCGCCGCCGCGCCTTTATCACCAACTACCGCCCCAAGGCTATGGTCGAGTGGGAGCGCAGCCACGGCTTTGACCACGGCTTGTCCGCAAACGCGCCCAAAGTTTAAAGCGCACCGGTCACAAAAGGCGTGCGCGGAAACTTTTGCAACAGCCATAAAATCTCATCCCTATCGGTTTATTGACACGCGATCCGCTGGCTTATAAGTTGGTGTGCGGCGCGGCGAGTCCTGCAGTAATACAACACGGCGGGAAAGATATGAGTTCTATCATTGAAACAATCAGAGCATCTGCACTGGTCGTTGGCTTGACCGACGAAAAAATTGAGGCGCTGGCAGAAATTGCTCAGTTAGTAAAATTGGCGGATAAGCAATTTATCACTGAAGAGGGCGCGCCGAGTAATTCTTAATTCATACTAAAAGAGGCACCCTGAGCGTAGAGAAAGATTCGGCCGAATGGCCGCTTAAAAAGTGGCCACTATATTGAGACAAAAAAAGGCCAGAAAGAGAATGAGAGTTCGCCAAATAACCATTCTCGTCTGGCCTTATAGCCGCTATCGCTAATTTCGCGCCCGCTTATTTTGTGTCTAATCTCCTGCCGATCTGTAAAACCAATACAGGCTACACCGCCTTTCTGTTGATTTTGTCCCCACTTAATCAGCTTCCGCGCTAAGCGCCTGCTCGTCCGCCGCCATCCACTCCTGCCAGCGCTGCTCGTCCGGCTCTTGAAACCCGCTATTGCACCGCCCCCCCAATTGCGCATCCGCCCCCAAAAGCCGCAGAGCGCGGTAATCGTTGCGCCGGCGCGCCCACTGGATCAACTCCCTGCAATTGGGACCATCGAACGTGTCGGTGTGTTTGAGCCAGGATATATTGTAATAAATGCTGAAGAAATAGCGCTTCTTGCCCGAGATATTCGGCGTGCCCGAATGCAGCAAGCCGTTGTGGGTCAGCACCACATCCCCCGATTTCATGTAGATGATCTTCTCGTCCTTGTGGGGCAGCTTCCCTTCCTCTTCACTCAGCGCAACCGGTTCAATGTGCGAGCCGGGCACCACGCGCAAGGGGCCGTACTCGTCGTCCAAGTCCTGCAAATAACAGATGGCGTTCAGCGCCAGCGGCCGCTGGTAAACTCCCGTTGGAAAATTACTCCAGCGGTCGCGGTGCCAGCTGCTCACCTTGCCTTCGGCCTCTTCCTTGCTCAGCGGCGGAAAGGCCGCCAGGGTCAAATTGTCGAGTTGCACAAACGGCCCCACCACGCGCTCGATAAATCCCACAATCAGCGGATTAGCCACCGCCGGCCACATCAGCGCCGGCGCGCGCTCGAGCATGCTGCCAAACCACCAGCTGCGCTGCTGCTCAAACAGGCCCTGATGCGCTTGCTCCAAACGGTCAGCCTCGTCGCGCCACGCCGCCATATTCTCCTCGTCGTACACGCCCTCAAAAACGACGTATCCCTGCTCTTTGTACTGCCGCAATAGTTGATCTTGTTCCGCCGCAGAATCGTTCATCTGGTTCCTTTCATCTATCCTTTTCAAAGGACCTCATTACGCTGCAAGAATATCAAAAACAAAACGCCAAATCCCAAAAAAGTAAAACCGCAAACCAAAAACGCCGCGCCCAACGAAAAGCTGTCGTTCACCCACCCCACCAGCGGCCCCAGCAAGACAAACATCAGCCGCCCCACCAAACTCTTCACCGACAACACCGTGGCGCGAATGTCGGAGCCGACGCAGCGGTTGATATAATCGTTTAACACCGGCCCGTTGATGCCCCGCACCAAATAAAAAATAAAGAGAAACCCCAGCGCCCACAGCGCCTGAAAAAACCCCAGCGCTATATACGCGCCCGACGCCAATAAAATCAACGATACCAGCGCCGCCCGCCGGCCCAGCCAGCCTTCTATTCTATAGGCGTTGAGTGCAAACAACCCCACGGAAAACTGCAAAACAGCCCAGCCCACGCCAAACCACGCCAGCGGCAATTCAACCGCCGTAAAATAAGGCTGCACAAACCACACAATGGTAAACGTCGAAGTGCCCACCAGCGAAGAGTAGAGAATCAGCCATTTGACCTCGGCGTGGCCATGCAAGGCATAGCGCACAATGCGCAAAATAGCCTTAAATGAATTTTCCCCGCTCGGCGCCTGCTGCCGCGGCGGCTCCACCAGCGACCAGGCCAGGGGTACGGCCAGCACTATGATGGCGGCCTGGTAGTAGAGCGGCGTGCGCAAGCTGATCACCGCCAAAAACCCGCCCAGAATGCCGGCGATGCCCTCCGAAAAATTGCTGATGGATCCCATCCGCCCGGCGATCTTCTGATACTCGCCCTGGCGTTTTAATTCCAGTAGACTGTCGTAGAGCAGGGCCGCATCTGACCCGCTAATGAAGCTCGCCCCCAGGGCAATCAACAATTGCGCCAGAAGAAAGTGGGGCAACGTATAAGAAAACGCGTACACCGCAAAACCCACCGCCGCACACGCCGACCCCATCAACACCGACCAGCGGCGGCCGACGCGGTCGCCCATATAACCGGAGGGCACTTCAAAGACAATAATGCAAAGCGAATAAAACGCCTGGACGATAAAAACGTCCTGCAACGACAGGCCGTTTTCCTGGTAGAACAGCACCAGCACCGGCATCAACAACAAAAACCAGCGGCAGGCCTGCATGACGTAGAGCTTCCAGATATTGGCTTGCAGCTGCTTATCACGCACCATCTAATGCCCCCACACCCCTCTGCACCTCCTCGTACTTAATTGGCCGCGATGCAATAGAGATGTTGCCGCCCGCGCAAATAAAGCTCGCCGTGCGCGACCGTTTCCCCCTCCCTCGCGTCTTTCTCGGTATAGGTCATGGTCGGTTCGGGTGGGCTGCCGTCCGGGTCGTGCGCGAAGGCCTGTGATGTGCCGATTGAGAGTCCGATTGCCAAGGCCAGCAGATGTTTTTGGTATTCATATGTCGATGCCCTCCTAGGTTATGTCGTGAGACGTTCTGAGTGGTAAGTTTTAAGATAATCAACGTACGAAGGCCGGTCCATCAGGGCCTATCATGTGTGCTCATAAGAGATATTATTTGTTTGCACACTGTCAAACTGATCTTAAAGATTAGGAGGGAATAAAACCGTCCAGCGTATTTATTCCCTAAAAGATGACGATCGGATGAGTTGCTATATCGTCCATGCCGCTTATGCGCACAAAATACATGCCGGAGGATAGTGACCGGAGGTCCAGGTCGATAGATTGGCGGTTTTCCATGGGCCGGGTATAGACTACCTGTCCCAGTGAATTGTACAGGCGCACCACGCAATTAGGCACCAACCGGTCCAGTTCCACAGAGAGCAAAGCACTGCGGAAAAGCGGGTTGGGGTAGACCCTAGTCGCCGTTTGGCGCTCGTTGGCAAGGGGGCGATCTGCGGGTAGGCTGGCGGCCTGGCCGCCAAAGTAGAGGAGGGCGCGCCGGAAGGCGTCGCCGCCGATTGGGGCGCCGATCAAACGGCCCGGGATGTCGTCGGCAGGGGGGTGTATGCCGCCCCAGATGCGCGACAGGCTGGTCTGGTCGGAGGCGTCGCGATAGGTGGCCCATTGCAAGGTGATGTCGACACTGGGGCCGTTTTCAAAAACCAGAAATTCGTTTTGCGGCGCGCGGAATTCGCCCAGACCGCCGGGGAAGTATTCGTCGCCGGTGAGCAGGGTTAGCACTTCGGCGGCGGCGCGCGAGAAGGTGGAGTGGCCGGAGATGTAACCGGCAAAGGGCGGGGTGACGAAGGAGGGGCGTTGGTAGGGCCACCAATTGTCGGCCAGAATCCAGCCAACGCCGGCCACGTCTTCCACCGGGTCTTCGATAAAGGAGGGGCCACGCCAGGCGTACAATTTGATCTTACCGACGTTTTCGCCACCGTCGCCGGCCAGCGGGTCGTCGACTTCTACGACTTCGATAAAACCGGCGAGCAGGGGGATGCCGTCGGGGGTGTAGTTTGGCAGGTCAGGGTTGGTGCTCTGCCCGCGGTCGGCCAGGGTGCGGATGGCCGAGACGGGCCGGATGTAGTCGTACCAGCCCTTGATGCCCCAGGCGGCGATGGCGGCGTCGTGCATGGCGCCGCCCAAAACAAAGTAGGCTTTCACGTCCCATTCGAGTGCGTCGAGCAGGTCCCCCTGGCCGGCAAAACGGCGGGCGAATAAGGGGTGGTCGTGGACGTAGTTGAGGATGGTGAACCAATGCCCGGGCGGGGTTTCGGAATCGGGGCCGTCGGCCCAAAATTCGGCGAGGACGCGGGCGTAGTCGCCCCGGGGCACCCGTTGTTCCTGGTAGGGCTGGCCGGTGTGGGGGTTGAGCGGCCGGCCGTTGCCGGGGTCGCCGCCCTGGGTGAGGTCGTAGAAGTCGCGCAGGCCCTCTGTGGTGCGGGGGAATTGGTCTATATCAAAATTGCCAAAAGAAGCCGGCGAGATGTCCACTATAACGCCGTCGGCGGGGTCGAGGTGGGACGACCAGATGGCGACCAGAGCAAAGCCCCATTTGTATTCTTCTTCCAGGGGACCGGCGCCGTCCAGATCGATGTAGGGCGGCGGGCCGGGGTCGTGGTAGACCCAGTATTCTTGCCCCTCGCGCTGGTATACGGTGAGGTCGTCGGCGGCCAGGGCGAAAGGGGTGACCTGACCCCACTCGGGGCTGAGGAAGGCCGGCGCTGAGATAGGCAGGGTATTGCCGCTCTGGTCGACGAACAGGTCCAGGGCCAGGGGCTGCCAGCGGTTGAGGTCGGCAATGCGCGGGTTGCCCGGCAAGGAGGGGATGAGCGGCGGGTTGGCGGGACGGTAATGCCGGTTGTCGTAGTCACGCTGCTCGTTGGCGCCGTCCTGCAGGCCAAAGTCGATGAGGCATTGGGCGATGTAATTGCCCAGGGCAGCCGCCGAACCGCTCTGGTAATCGGTGGAGGTGAGCGACGCGTCGTAGCCCAGCTCGGCAAAGAGTTGGTCAAAGCGGGCCTGGGTTTCCAGCGCGTGCGGCGAGCGCTGAAAGCGGTGGCTGAGCAGGCGGTAGGCGGCGTAGCTGATGGCGGCGCGGCGGGCCTCAGCTACGTCGGCCGGCGCGCTGACCTTAAAGAAATCGCAGGTGTAATTACCCACCGTGCGACCCAAGAAGTAGGTGTCCGCCGCGTTGTCATAGGCGGCCCAGGCATCGTACATGGCAATGGAGGTGTGAAAGAGATTGCGGGCGTGGACGGTCGGTCTGGCAAAGTCCATGCGAATGGCGTCGAGCAAGACCTCGTTCCACTGCCGCGCGACCGAGTGCTGGGCGCCGCCGGAATGGGGCAGAGTACAGAGTAACAGGAGTACGGCAGTACTAAGAAATTTTGTCGAGAGAAACATCGCCTTCTTTATTTCTTGAATTCAACTCGTAAGTGCAATTTCGGTTTGCATTGCAAGAAATCCTACGAGTTAAATTCAAGAATCCTTATTAACAATACAGTACAGTGGACATTTTTTGACAAAAAAGTGCCGTTTCCTCAGGTTGGTATCT
>CAXGRO010000047.1:0-15838 GCA_964012055.1 uncultured bacterium | reverse complement strand
AGGCGGAAGTAGAGGTCCTGGCGAAAGGTGCCCGCCTCGATGCCGGTTTCGAGGTCGACATTGGTGGCGGCTACCACGCGCACGTCCACTTTCTTTTCTGCGGTATCGCCGAGGGGCAGGATCTGTCCGTCTTCGAGTACGCGCAGGATCTTGGCCTGGATGTCGAGGGGCATGTCGCCGACTTCGTCGAGGAAGAGGGTGCCGCCGTCGGCCAGTTCAAAATAGCCGGGGCGGTCGCGGTCGGCGCCGGTGAAGGCACCGCGGCGGTGGCCGAAGAGGGTGGATTCGGCCAGATCGGCCGGAATGGCCGAGCAGTTGACGGGGATGAAGGGGCCGGCGGCGCGCGGGCTGCCGTGGTGGATGGCGCGGGCGATCACTTCTTTGCCGGTGCTATCCCCGAAACCGTTCAGCAGACATTTACCTATAATTAACATCCTTTACTGTACCAGTTGATCTACAATTCATAGCACCAACAAACTATGTTATGCGGAACTGGGTAAAAGGGGGGCATACCAGATTGATCTGCCGATGTCCTAATGTGAATCGCCTTTCCCGATAGGAATTCACTTCACATGCGGACCCTGTTAAATCAATCTGGTAGCAGAGCGGATTTCAAAGGCCCGGTCCGCTGTCCTGCGTGACCGGGCCTTTGATTTCGGAGCCGGGAAGGAGCCCGGCGAGCACCGTAGGTACGCCAATGGCGAAGCCATTAAGCGTCAGGGTTGAGCGCCATGAGCGAGGGAGATTTCCTTCTTACCCACCGTCCCCACCAGAACCAACGTCTAGAACCAACATCAAACTCCCATACCGCCAATCTCGTGCATCAGCGCCACCGAAGTGCGAATGCCCCGATGAAAATCTTTGAGCGAAAAACACTCGTTGGGCCCGTGCCAATTGTCGGTGATCTGGCCCAAACCCACCAAAAGCACAGGTGCCCCGGTGTGTTTTTCGATGTCCGTGACAATGGGAATCGAACCCCCTTCGCGGCCCAGCACGGGATCGATATCAAAACCCGTGCGCAGAGCGTTGAGCGTTGGTTGCACCAGCGGGTGCTTGGGGTCGAGGTAGTAGGGCGGCGAGTGATGGGCGCCGCTAAATTCCAGACGCGTGCCGGCCGGCAACTGAGCCTTGAGGTGGTCCTGGATGGCCGCTTGGATGCGGGCGGGATCCTGGTCGGGTACCAGGCGGCACGACAGGGCGGCGCTAGCTTGAGCTGGAATTACCGTGCGCGGGCTGCCGCCGTTGACAAAGTTGACGTCGAGCGTGGGGCGGGTCCAGCGGCGCTCCAGCAGCGAGTACTGCGGCTCGCCGATCAATTCGGCAACGCCCAGGGCATTGCGGTAGTGTTCCTCGTCCACCGGTAGGGAGCGGTAGAGAGATTGCTCGCGCTCGGAGAGCGGGCGCACGTCGTCGTAGAACGTGGGCACGGCGATGCCGCCGTCCGCGTCGAAGAGGGCGGCCAGGGCCCGAACCAGCAGGTGGTTGGGGTTGTGGATAATGCCGCCGAACAAACCTGAGTGCACGTCTTGGCGCGGGCCGTGCACCGTGGCTTCGGTAAAAACAATGCCGCGCAGGCCCAGCGTCAGGGAAGGCTGGTCGGGACCGTACATACTGGTGTCGGAGATGACGGTGCAGGTGATGGGCTTGAAGGAGTCCAGGCCCCCAGAAGCGATATACTGGCCAATGGCTTTGCTGCCGCACTCCTCTTCGCCCTCAATCAAAAAGACAAGATCGACGGGCAACTCGGCGCCGGCGCTCAAGATGGCGTCGACGGCTTTGAGGTGGGCGAAGGTGGGTCCCTTATTGTCGCTGGCGCCGCGGCCGATGAGCACGTCGTCTTCTACAACGGCGGCAAAGGGATCTACCTCCCAGGCTGAGCGCGGGTTGTCGACGCCCTGCACGTCGTAGTGGCCGTAGATCAGCATGGTGGGGCGGTCGGTCGAAAATTGCGGGCTGTGGGCGACGATGAGCGGGTTGGTGGCGGCGTCGACCTGCACTTTTTGGGCGTTTAAGCCCAGGCGCGCGAACTCTTGCAGCAAAAAATCGCCGGCCTGGGCAATGGCTTGAGTGGCATCCTGGTCGGCGCCGGCGCTGATGCTGGGAATGCGCACAAAGTCGGCCAATTGCTCGATGTAGGTGGAAATTTCGGCGTCGACGTGCTGCAGTATAGATTGGCTGGACACGGGGCTTTTCTCCGCTGCTTGAAAGGGCGTTAAGGAGTGGAAACAAATCGGTTACAATTATTAACTGATAATGACACTTAGGTCATTGCACTTGCATAATTAAAGGCGGATAATTATGTTAACAAAAACACTATGTTGGATACGCCGGCGACCGCCATTGTCGCCCAGGCAATATAGCCGTTTAAAGCGCTCTGTAAAGCTTACACCATTACGCGGGCGTATTTGTGTCATAGGCCGTTTTTGAGAATCAGAGAGGACATCGCAAGCATGCAATCAGTTGCCGTCGGCATCAATGGATTTGGCAGAATCGGCCGCCTGGTGCTCAGGGTTGCTCTGGCCCACGAGGGAGTGGTGGTCAAAGCGGTCAACGACCTGACCGATGCCGACACCCTGGGCCACCTGCTCAAATACGATTCCCTGCACGGCCGCTACGCCGGCCAAGTCGACATCGACGGCGACCAATTGATTGTCGACGGCCAGGTGATCCGCATTTGCAACGAGCGCGACCCGGCGACGCTGCCCTGGGGCGAGTTGGGCGTGCAGGTAGTGCTGGAGTCCACCGGCCACTTCACCGAGGGCGAGCAGGCCAAAGCGCACCTCGACGCCGGCGCCCAGCGCGTGGTGATATCAGCGCCGGCCAAAGGCGAAGACATCACCCTGGTGCTGGGGGTCAACGACGAGGAGTTGAATGAGGAGCACAAGATTATCTCCAACGCCTCGTGCACCACCAATTGCCTGGCCCCCATGGCCAAGGTATTGCACGAAAATTTTGGCATCGTCAAAGGCATGATGAACACCATCCACTCCTACACCAGCGACCAGAACATCCAGGACGCGCCGCACCGCGACTTGCGGCGGGCGCGCTCGGCGGCCATGTCGATGATTCCCACCACCACCGGCGCCGCCGTCGCCGTGGGCAAGGTATTGCCTCAGCTCAAGGGCAAATTGGACGGTTTGGCGGTGCGCGTGCCCACCCCCGATGGTTCGCTGACCGATTTCACTGTCGAATTGGCGCGCGAAACAACGGTGGAGGAGATCAACGCCGCCTTTAAAAAGGCATCCGAAACTTCGCTGCCCGGCATTCTGGAATACTCCGAAGACCCGCTGGTACTGGCCGACATTGTCGGCAACCCGGCCTCGTGCGTTTTTGACGCCCAGTCGACCAATGTGGTAGAGGGCAACTTTGTAAAAGTGCTGGGCTGGTACGACAACGAGTGGGGTTACGCCAGCCGCTGCGTCGACCTGCTGGCCAAATTGGGTCGCTATTCCCTCAAAGAACCTCTTCCCGTAGAAAGTGCCGCATATGGATAATTGGCTCTGGTGGATCATGACCTGTATGTGCAGTCTCTACTTTGTCATTCTACTGCTCGACTTCAACAAACCGCAGCAGAAGCTGATCGAGTTGATCGACGCACAGGAGTTGCGCCGCATGGAAATGGAGGGCCGCCTGCAGCGCATTCAGGAAGAAACCGAGGAGATGAACAGCCGCATGGAAGACCTCGACTTGCAGTGGGAACCCCAGGAGGAACGGCGCAAGGACCTGTTGCCCGAAGCCAACGCGCACCGCATGAAGTTGATACCGGCCGGCCCCTTTTCCATGGGCGGCCGCGACGAAGACAGCCCCGCCAACGCGCGCCCGGCGCACACCGTCCACCTCTCGGCCTTTTATATCGATCCCTTTCCGGTCACCAACGCCGACTACCGCGGATTCGCCAACTGCACCGGCTATAAAACGCCCATCAACTGGCAGCGGGGCACCTTTCCCATCGGCATGGGACGCCACCCGGTGACCAACGTCTCGTGGCAAGACGCCAAGGCCTATTGCGAGTGGGCCGGCGTGCGCCTGGCCACCGAGGCCGAATGGGAGAAAGCCGCCCGCGGTGAGGACGAGCGGCCCTACCCGTGGGGCGATCGCTTTGTGGAAGGCGAGCGCTGCAATTCCACCAATTTCTACGGTACCACCACGCCGGTGGACGAATTTCCCGACGGCCGCAGTCCCTACGGTTTGTGGGACATGGCCGGCAACGCCTACGAGTGGATTAACGACCACTTTGACGAGGAGTATTACAAGTCGAGCCCGGCCACCAACCCGCGCGGCCCGGAGGGCGGCCAGGAGCGCGTGGTGCGCGGCGGCGACTATCAGGAGACGCGCGCCGGCGTGCGCACCACCCACCGCACCGGCCAGGCCGAGACCTACAACCGCGACAATATCGGTTTTCGCGTGGCCATGGACGCAGATTGAGTTTTTTTAGGGGAGGCCCTCATGTTTGAAGAAGTCTGGAGAGCGTACGAAAAAAACGAGTTGAGCCACAGCGCCGCGCACCATTTGATGGCGGTCCACGAGTTGCGCCAAAAACACGGCTACGCCCGCGTCTCCGACATCGCCCAGCACCTCAAAATCACCAAGGGTAGCGTGTCGTCGGCCATGAAACACCTCAAAGAGCGCGAGTACGTGCAGGAGGACCACAACCGCTTTCTCGAGCTCACCGAAAAGGGCCTCAAGGTGGTGCAGGAAACCGAAACCACGCGCCTGGTGGTACAGAAGTTTCTCAGCGACGCCCTGGGCATGGACGAGGACGACGCCGAGATCGATGCTTGCAAGGTGGAGCACCTCATCAGCTCGGCGGCGCGCGCCCGCCTGGTGTGTTTTCTGCGCCTGCTCTTTTCGGGCAATACCGCCGCCAAAGAATTTCTCACCATGTTCAGAGACATGGCCCTGGAGTGCCGCGACGGCGACGTGGACGCCTGCCGCCTCTGCGAAGACAACTGCTACGCCCACCCCGAACTCTTATCGATCAATTAGATAGATGAGCGGCTGCTTTTTCTAATATTTATGCGGGCCGGGTAGCGCAAACCGGCCCGCCTTTTTATTTGCCCCGCCCCAACATTTAATGCTGAGCTTTTTAAAAAAACAGTTCCTGCCCGTCGGCCTCATCGCCGTCGCCCTGGTCGGTTTTTTCTTTCCCGCCCCGGGGCTGTACGTGGCCCAGCGGCCTGCTGCGCAGTTTGCCGCGATCGCCGTCATCTTCGTCTGCGCCGGCCTGGCGTTGCGCACCGACGAAATCCGCGCCGCGCTGTCGGCCTGGTCGGCGTCGCTGTGGGGTTTGCTTTCCATTTTGCTGGTGACGCCCGTAGTGGGCGGCCTCATCGCCTTCCAATTGCCTCTTGACCCCAGTTTTCAGCTGGGGCTGGCATTGTTTTGCGCCATGCCCACCACCGTCTCTTCGGGCATTGCCCTCACCGCCCAGGCGCGCGGCAATGTGGCGCTGGCCCTGCTGCTGACGGTGTCGACCAATCTCATCGGCGTGTTTTCGGTGCCGTTCGTGCTGGCGCTCTTGCTGGAGAGCGCCGGGCAGGTGGAGTTGTCGGCCGGCGATTTGCTGGTCAAGCTCTGTTTGTTCATTTTGCTGCCGCTGTTGGCGGGCAAATTTCTGCAGCGTTTTATCGGCGAATGGGCGCAGCGCAACCGCGCCAATCTGACCATGTTGAGCAACGCGGCGCTGATTTCCATCCCGTGGACCAAGATCAGCGAATCGTCGCAGCAGCTGGCGCAGATCGCGCTGACCAGTTTGCTGGTGCTGGCGGTTTTTGGCTTGCTGATTCACATTGTCTATTTGCTGCTCAACGACGGGGTGTGCCGGGCGTTGCGCTTTGCCCTACCGCTGCGCAAGGCGGTGGTGTTGATGGCCAGTCAAAAGACGCTGCCGGTGGCCATGACGGTGCTGGCGTTTTTGCCGGTGCCGGCCGAGACCAAGGGTCTGATTGCCATTCCGTGTATAACGTTTCACTTGGGGCAGATTTTTTTGGATGCGGTGATTGCTACGCGGTGGGGGAGCGAAGAGTAGGGTTAAGGTGTAGTACTGCGACGGCCAGTCGGGGGACTTGCCTATGGCGCTTTGTGAGTCCCAGGTCGGCCTGCCCGGCCAAAGGAAATAGGGATTATGTGTCGTTTTGCGGGTCTGGGGATTCTGGTGCTGTGGCTTGCCGGCTGCGGCGGTGAGATACCGGCAGACCGAAAAGACTACGTTGGCACCTGGGAGGACGACGGCTATTACCTGTGGATTTCGGCCGGCGGCCACGTCGAATACGAGCGCCAGAGAGGCAGCGGCAACACCTCGTACTCGGGGCCCATCAAAGAATTTGTCGGCGACGGCTTTGAAGTGGGCGTGCTCTTCCTCACCTCGACTTTCAAAGTGTCCGAAAAACCGCACCGGGTGGGGGCCGTACTGGGCCATGACGGTGGACGGGGTGAAACTGATTAAAACCGCTGGTTCCGGTGTCGTCCGCGCCCCCAAAAAGGTGCCCGGTGATGAAGAAGTGACGCGTTTGGCGCGCCAGGCCATGAGCGACTTTGCCGCAGCGGTAAAGGCCAGAGATTTGGGCGTATTGCACCGCTCCATGTCGGTGTTGTGGCAGTTGCGCTACAGCGCCGCCGATCTCGAACTGTTTCTTGGCAAACATCTGTGCAGCGGCGTCGATTTTTCCCAGGTGGCGCTGCACCGCCCCGTCTTCGACCAGGTGTACATCGACGACGAAGGTTTGCTGTGGATGGAGGGCTACTACCCCGCCTCGTCGGTGGGATTTGGCCTGCGCTTTGTCTACGAGCCGCCCACCTGGGCGCTCCACGAAATCACCGTTTCTCGGGAATAGGTGCCACGACAGATGCCCAAGTACGACGGCACCATTATTCATTCCCGCACCGACGAAGAAGGCGTGATCGACGTGGTCGACGAGGCCACCATTCGCACCCTCTACTTTGGCACCCGGGCGCGGCAGAGCACCATGTTCTTGCGCGACCCCCACGCCCTGGCTCTGGCCTATACCAAGTGCGTGGCGACCAGCCTGGTTTTTATTCCGGCGCCGCGCGATGTGCTCTTGTTGGGGTTGGGCGGCGGTTCTCTAGCCAAGTTCTTTCTGCACCAGTTTCCCGCCTGCCGCGTCGACGCGGTGGAGAAACGCGCCCAGGTGGTCGAGGTGGCGCAGACCTATTTTCACTTGCCCGCCGACGGGCGCATCAAGGTGCAGGTGGGCGACGCCGTCGATTTTTTGCGGCAAAGGGACGACGGCGCTTACGACCTGGTCATCGTCGATTTGCACGACCCGGAGGGCATGGCGCCGGCGGTGGGCCAAAGCGATTTCTTCTCGCTGTGCCAGTCGCGGCTGCGGGGGCAGGGCCTGCTGGCGATCAATTTGTGGACCGGGGTGCGGGAAAAGGTTTTGCGGCAGACCATCGAAAATATCAATCTAAACTTTCCCCACGGCGTGCTGCACCTGCCGGTGTCGGGCAAGCGCAATACGGTGGCGTTGGCCTTTAACTTTCCGGTGCCCAAAAACCAGATCAAAGCGCTGCGCCGGCGGGCGGTGGAGCTGGAGGAGAAGACTGGCGTGGAGTTAAACCAGCTCTTGTGGGATCTGGCGCGCTTCAACGCGAAGTATTTCTAAGAGATTGACTTCCCTAATTATTCAGCCCAAACGGAGTATGTTTCATGAGTGATATATTTGCCATCCTCGCCGAGCACGACATCGCCTACGAGCGCGTTGACCACCCGCCGGTGTACACCTGCGAAGAGGCCGAGGAGAAAGTGCCGCCGCTGCCCGGCGTGCACACCAAAAATCTATTTGTGCGCGACGGCAAGGGGCGCCGGCACTTTCTGGTGGTGGTGGGTTGGGAGAAGCAGGTGGATCTCAAGGCGCTGGGGGGCGCGCTGGAGGTGAGCAAACTGGGCATGGCGTCTCCCGAGCGTTTGATGAAATACCTGGGAGTAAAGCCGGGCGCCGTTACGCTGCTGGGGGTGGTCAACGATGGCGAGGGGGCGGTGGAGGTGGTGATCGACGAGGAAGTGTGGGCCGCCGATTCGTTGCAGAGCCACCCGCTGGTCAATACTTCGACGCTGGCGATTGGGCGGGCGGATGTGGAGCGCTTGTTGCGGGCAACGGGGCACGAGCCCCGGGTTTTGGACGTGCCGGCCAGGGATAGTTAAATAGATAAATCCTTCACACAGTTTTTATTCGAGCCCCACCGCCCCGTCCTGCTTGATGATGACCGGCCGATCGTAGGGTTTGGGCGGGTACTTGAGGGCCGCCTCTTCGTGGAATTCGACTCCTAAGCCCGGCCCTTGCGGCAGTTCCATATAGCCGTCGGCAATCTCTGGGCAGCCGGAGAACAGTTCTCGGTCAAAGTCGGACTGCGGGTTGCAATTGCATTCCTGAATTAGAAAGTTGGGCACCACCGCGTCGATGTGGGCGCAGGCCGCCAGCGATATGGGCCCGCAGGCCTGGTGCGGCGCCAGCATGATGTGGTAGAGTTCGGCCATGGCGGCGCGTTTGACGGTTTCTAAAATGCCGCCGCAGGCGGTGGGTTCGAGCTGGATGATGTCGACGGCGCGCTTTTCGACCACCTGCTTAAAGACGTCGCGGTGCACCACGCGTTCGCCGCCGGCCACCGGGATAGAGGTCTGCCGCTTGACGTCGACCAGGGCGTCGGGGTTTTCGGTGAGCGCCGGCTCTTCCAGAAAGAATGGGTGGTAGGGTTCGATGGCGCGAGCCAGGCGGATGGCGTCGCTGGCGCTAAAGCTGCGGCCGTGGTAGTCGAGGCAGATGTCGATATCGTCGCCCACCGCCTCGCGCACGATGCGCACGCGCTCGACCCCCTCGCTAAATTGCTGGTGCGTCGACTTGGGCCGTTCGGTTATCCCTAAGCCGGGCGGGTCGTAGCCGTAGTCCCAGGCTTGCGGGCTGTACTTCAGCGCCGTCCAGCCTTTCTCAACCACGATCTTGACTTGCTCGGCCAGCGGCAGCCCGACGCATTCGTCGGGCCACTTGCTGGCGTAGACGCGGATCTTGTCGCGGCACGGCCCGCCGAGCATGCGGTAGACGGGCAGGCCGCAGCTCTTGCCGGCGATGTCCCACAGGGCCTGTTCTACGGCGCTGAGGGCGGAGAGTTCGGCGGTGCCTAAGGGGTAGCGCAGGCCGCGGTACATGGCCTCCCAATTGTGGATGACGTGGGTGGGGTCCTGGTTGAGCAGCCAGCGTCGGTACTTGGCGACGCAGCCTTGAATGGGTTCGTCGAGGCTGTGGAAGGCTTCGCCAACGCCGTCGACGCCCTCGTCGGTGTAGACTTTGACGATCACATAATTGGCGGCATTGCCCTGGCCCCAGCCGTGGGTGCCCGGTTTATTGATCATGAATAGTTTGACGTCGATTACTTTCATGGGTTGTTTGCCTCGAAATGGAGTTATCTTCTTGTTCAGGGTAGGTATAAATTATGGATATACAAAACCGGTGCAAATCACAAGCAGGAGTCACGCCATGAACACAATGACCTATAAAGGATATGCGGCTCGAATTGACTACAGCGACGACGACGGCTGTTTTCTCGGTCACATCGCAGGCATTAATGATGTAGTGGTTTTCACGGCGAATCGGTCGCAGAGTTGCGCACAGCTTTTGAAGAAGCAGTTGATGATTATCTCGAAACTTGCGAAAAGCTCAATCGCCCCTCTCAAAAGCCTTATTCTGGCAATCTTATGTTGCGCATTTCTCCAGAGGTTCACGCGGCTATTGCCGTGGCGGCCAAAGTTAGTGGCAAGCGTATCAACCGATGGACGGCTGATACGCTTGCCGATATTTTAGCGACGAATCCGCAATGACCAATTCGGCACGATTGGCCGCAGCTGAGATGCCCAGAAATACCTAAGTATTAGGACTTTTCTGCTAGTACTTCATCTGGACTTTTGCCGACGATATCCCGATACACCTCCAGATCCGTCGCTCCTTCCGACACCAATACTACGACCCGGCTGTGTTCGTCCAGGCCTAGTTGACTGCACAGCTGTGGATCGCTGGAGGCGGCCAGGAAGCCGGCCCAGGCGGCGCTGCCGGTGTCACCGATTACGGTGGGGGGGTCGTCGCCCAGGGGTTGGGCGGCCTGGCGCATGGCGTCGATGGCGGCCTGGTCGGGCACGGTGAGGAAGGCGAAGGCGCCGGCGCCCAAGATGGTCCAGGCTTCGGTGGTGGGTTCTTCGACTACCAGGCCGTCCATTACCGAGCTGGTGTCGCCGCTGACGGTGACGGGGTGTCCCGTCTGCGCGCTCTGGTAGAGGCAGCAGGAGGCGGTGGGTTCGGTTACGATTTGGCGCGGCCGGTGGTGGCCGTAGCGCTCCCACAAATGGCCGCAAATGGCGGCGGACAGGCGGCCGCCGCCGCCGGGGGTAAAGACGTGGGTGGGCGGCTGTTGGTCGGCCAATTGCTCGCCGATTTCGTAGGCCACAAAGGAGTAGCCCTGCATGATGGCGCGCGGTACGTGCGGGTAGGCGTCGGAGACGTAATCGGAGACGACCAGGTAGCCCAGTTCTTCGGCGTCGTGGTAGGAGCGCTGTACTGCCTGGTCGTAGGGTCCGGGCACGCGCACGACTTCGGCGCCGTAGGCGGCAATGGCGCGCTCGCGCCCCTCGCTCACCCCGTCGCTCATGTAGACGACGCAGCGGCAGCCAAAGGTGCGCGCGCCCCAGGCCAGGGCGCGGCCGTGGTTGCCCGAGGTGGCCGCCGATACCACGATGTCGCGCGTGATGTCTTCGTATTTGCGCTCTACCAGATCCTGGGTGGTGACTGTGTCTGCGCCGCTGGCTTTTTGCACTTCGTTTTTGAGCACGGTTAGCATGGCGTAGGTGGGGCCGGTGGGTTTGAAGCTGCCGATGCCAAAGCGGGGGCCTTCGTATTTGCACCACAGGGCGCTTATGCCGGTGGAATGGGCCAGGTTTTCGAGGGGGATGAGGGGGGTGGGGGCGTAGTTGGGCCAGCTGGTGATTTCGGCTTTGGCGTGGGCTAGGGCTTGTTGGTTGAGCAGGTCTTGTTGGGGGGGGCCGTAGGGTTTGGGGTCTTGGGCTTGAGGGTTGAGGAATAATTGGGTATTGTAGGTCGGCATTGGGTGTTTACCTTGTTTGTCTGAGTGGTTGATGAGGCGTTTGCCTGGTGGCCTTCGGGGGTGGCGGTTATGCCTATGGTGCTTTGTGAGGCCCTCGGGCGGCCTGCCCGGCCCAACACCCCCACAGCCCTTTGGGCTGTGAGTCCCGGCCGCCCTTTCCCCCGGCCCGGCCCCCACAAAGCACCGCCGGCAAAACCGCCGCCCCCGAAGGCCAGCTACATATGGCTCGATAACTGCGCTGGCTTTAATTAGTAAGTGATTCAATTGATATAAAATATGTCTAAGAAGCGCGTATTGCTAACCGGAGCTGCTGGTGGGGTTGGTAGCTGTTTGTGGCAGGCCTGGGAGGTAGAGGATAAATACGAATTGACGTTGACCGATGTGAGGCCCGTTGAAGGGGCTCGCTCGCGCGTTGAAATGGGCGAGTTGCGCGATCGGGACTTTGTTGGCGAGCTGTGTCGTGGTCAGGATGTGGTGGTGACATTGGCTTATGTGCCGTCGGAGGATTTTGGGGAAGAGGACGAGGGGCTCACCGACATTGGCATGAACATGCAATTGTTTGAGGCGAGCCAGAGGGCGGGGGTGGAAAAGGTTGTGTTTGCCAGTTCCAACCACGTCACCGGCTGGAACGAGCAGACGCGCGAATTGCCCTTTCTCTCCAGTGCCAACGAGTACAACCCGACCGGCTGGTACGGCGCCATGAAAGGCATGGCCGAGATCGCCGGCAAGACTCTGGTCAACGTCTACGGGCGACGTTTCATTGGCATCCGCATCGGCTGGTTTACCGGTGCTTCGGAGCCGGACTGCCTGCGCGCTTGCAGCACATTATTGGCGCCGGTCGACGCCGCGCAACTCTTCAGCCTGGCCGTCGACTACGCCGGTCCCGAAAAATTTCTCATTACTTATGGTACGTCCGACACGACCTACGAGGGCCACACCAGCAACCTCGACATTTCGGCTGCCAAAGAGGTTCTTGGTTATAGACCGGAGATCAATGTAATGAGTTACCGCAGTCGCTTTGCCGATTAAAGGACATTAAAGGCCAGAAGGTGTCAGGATGAGTTCGGGAACGCGCGCCCGAGCCGGTTGTGAAGCGACAAAGAGACAGGCCTGGGCCACGTCTTCCGGCTGCAGCGCTTTAGCCATTACTTCGGGAGGAGTGGGCGTGGGCCGCTGCAAAACCAGGGGCGTATCGGTGAGGCCGGGGAAAATGACGGTGGTGCGTATGCCGTTGTTCTGTTCTTCGGCAAAGGTGCCGTGGGCCAGGCCGGTGACGCCGTGTTTGGTGGCCTGGTAGGAGACGCCCGAGACGTCGGGGCGCTGGACGCAGGCCGAGGACAGGTAGATGATGAGGCCGCCGGCTTGCTGGCGCATGGCCGGCAGTACGGCCTGGGTGCAGTAGAAAGCGCCGGTGAGGTTGACGCCCATCATCATGTCCCAGGTTTCGTTGCTCAACACTTCCAGGCTGCGCTGGGGGATGTTGGCGCCGGTGGCGTAGACCAAAATGTCGATGCGGCCGAAGATTTCGAGAGCAGTGGCGACGAGTTGTTGGACCGAGGCGGCGTCGTTGACGTCGGTGGGGCAGGTCAGGGCCGGGTCGCCTATTTCGGCGGCGAGGGCTTGCAGTTTGTCGGCGCTGCGGGCAGCCAGCACCAGTTTGGCGCCGGCGGCGGCAAAGGATAGGGCGGTGGCGCGGCCCATGCCGCTGCTGCTGCCGACGACGATGGCGACCTGGTCTTGTAGGGGGTGGTCCATTGGGTTCCTCGCGGTTTTTTAGGGTTGGGGTTTGGTGGGGGAGGGCGATAAAAAAGGGATCTGAGATGTGTCTGTCAACTGTTGGGTTTTGTATATTGTTTTTTTATATGTACAGGAAGATTTGGCGTTGGTTCTGGTGGGGACGCTCAGGTAGGGGGTGGTCCCGACGCTCATTCTCGCCCGGCTTCCTGCCGGGCTCCGATTCCAAAGGGGCTGTCCTGCGGACAGCCCCTTTGGAATCCGCTCTGGGACCACCCCCTACCTGAGCTCCGTTGGGTCGTAGTTCTGTACGTGGTTGGAATATATAACTGTGGGGTGAAATGTACTGGACAGGGGGAAGAGGAAAGTATGCGATTAAAAGATAAAGTTGCGCTCATTACGGGAGGGGCCACTGGCATAGGGCAGGCTACCGCAAAGTTGTACGCGCGGGAAGGGAGCCGCGTTGTCATTGCCGATGTAAATGAACCTGAGGCTGGGAAGACGCTGGAGGCGATTGCAGAGGAGGGTGGTGAAGGGCGTTTTGTGCGGGCCGATGTTTCGCGCGGGGAGGATGTGCGGGCGATGGTAGAAACTGTGGCGCAGGACTACGGGGGGCTCGACGTGCTGGTTACTTGCGCCGGCATTTACAGGACGCCGCTGGTGCGCATCGACGAATTTGACGAGGCGGTGTGGGAGGAAGTGATGGAGGTGAATTTGAAAGGGACGTTTTTGTGCGCCAAGTATGCCGTGCCGCTGATGCGGGAAAGAGGAGGTGCTATTCTCTTTATAGCGTCGACCGCCGGTGTGACAGTGGCTAGCGATTCATTGGCGTACGGGGCGAGTAAGGGGGGCGTGCGGGGAATGGCCTTTACACTGAAGGAGCAACTGGCGCCGCTAAATATCCGCGTCCACGTAGTCTGCCCCAACGAATTGGCGACGCCGTTGAAGCTGCGCGCCATCGCCGAGATCGCCGAGATTCGCGGCGAGTCGCCCGATGCGGCGCTGGCGGCGGCGCTGCCCAATTTGGCGGCGCCCGAAGAAGTGGCGCAGGTGCTGGCGGAACTGGGGGCGGGCGAGGGAGCCGGAGCAGACGATCTAATTTTTACGAAATAAGGAGAACAGGATGACCGTATTATTTGAAGAAATGACGCGCGAGCAGATCAAAAAAATAGCGCCGCGGGCCATAGGTGTATTGCCCACCGCCGCCACTGAACAGCACGGCCCGCACATGGCGGTGGGCACCGACACCCTGCTGTGTACCACCGTAGCGCGCCGCGCCGCCGAAGCCGTGGCCGACCGCGTCCCCGTGGTGGTCACCCCGCCTTTGCCCTTTGGCAGTTCCCACCACCACTACCCCTTTGGCGGCGTGCTCTCGCTCACCAGCGATACGTTTATTGCGGTCGTCCGCGAGGTGGCGGAAGGGTTGGCGCGCACCGGCTTTCGCAAGATCGTCGTGCTCAACGGCCACGGCGGCAACTCCGACCACGTGGGCGTGGCGGGCCAGGACTTAGTAAACCGCCTGGGCCAGCCCGCCACCGTAGCATCGTGCAATTATTGGGACCTGGCGCGCGCCGCCCTAACGGCAAAGGATTTGCTCCCGGCGCCGCGCATCCCGGGCCACGCCGGCCATTTTGAGACGGCCCTGATCATGTCCCTGCGCCCCGACTGGGTCGACGCCGACGCTCTGACTCAAATACAGGATCAGTCAAAAATCGACAGCGGCCTGGACGTGGACTTGGCGGGAGCGGTGGTGCAAACCTACGGCGCCTGGCAAGCGGGCCCGGGCCACACCGACAACCCGGCGGCGGCCACGCCCGAGCTGGGCCAGGCCATACTCAATGTTATGGTAGCGGAAGTGGCGCGGTTCTACAGCGACTTCGACAAGGTTCCCGGCCCGGTGGTGGACTAAAGGAGTATTGGCAGTTTACGCCAAGTGTATTTTGAAACGCCACAGATTATAAGGGGTGTAGCCTCGGATTACGCTGCCACTCTCAGGATTGCGGTGCGCGACGGCGGCTCGGGCAGCACTTCACTACACCGAAAGGAGCTAATCCAATGAAAACCGGATCCGTCTTCGAACCCGCCTCAACCCCGGCAGCCGGCATCGTCGACATCGGCGACCGCAAGCAGCACTTCCTCGACGACCTGCTCATCGACGAAGTCAGCCGCATCTCCCGTTACATGTTCCGGCCCGACAAGTACGCCGACAATCCTATCATGGTGGCGGACCAACCCTGGGAACAGGGCAGATACACTGGAAAAACTGGAGACGTACAGCTCATCGGTCAGACGGTGCTCTACGACGAAGAAGAGGGCATCTTCAAGATGTGGTACCTTCCATCCGCCTTGCCGGATCACCGCCGGCCCTGGTGCTACGCCACCTCTCCCGACGGCTACCACTGGGAAAAGCCCTATCTGGGGTTGATCGAGTTCGAAGGCTCGACGCAGAACAACATAATCGGCATGCACGGCCGGGGCGGCGACGCGGGTGAACCCAACTACTACAACGTCTTCAAGGATCCCCACGACCCGGACCCGCAGCGGCGCTACAAGGCCCAGGGCGAAATGCATGGTCCCGGCGGCCATCAACCCCCCGGCGGCATGGTGAATGCCTACTCTCCCGACGGTCTGCACTGGACGTACAACAACAAGGCAGTGGTGCAGTTCCCCACCGACGTGGCCGACGCCTCCACCGTGCTGGGCTGGGATCCCAAGAAGCAGAAGTACATCGGCTACTTCCGCCCCGGCCACCCGCTCACCCACGAGATCGACGGCATCGGCGGGCACCGCCACATCCGCACGGTGGGCTATGCCGAAAGCGACGACTTCGAGCACTGGACCCCGACGCGCATCATGTTGGCGCCCGACGACGGCGACCGCGTCGATCACCAGTACCAATACTTCACGGCCGGGTTCTGCGGCGAGTTTTACGTCGGCTTCCTGATGGTCCACAAGACCCACGACCAGGTCTGGGACGTGTTCCTGATGAGCAGCCGCG